>JABDKS010000934.1 GCA_013002105.1 Pirellulaceae bacterium
GCGTTGGGTAGCTCTGGTCAACAACCGCACGCGACGGGTCGCCCAGCAAAACTCCGTTGCCCAGGATGACTCCATCCACAGAAATTCCCAGCCGAGATGGCTCAACAACTTCCGCACCCTTGAATGAGATGCGATACGAGAGTCCGCCATCGTCGCTAACATCAACTGTCGAGACCACGCGCCCGTTGGGGCTATGAATCCGATTCACAGCGAAACAATGAGTTGCAAAGGTAACGTAAATGAAAACAGCCGCGAGTCGTTTCACAAACCTCATTCTGCTGTGAACCACCCCACCGAGCGTGCATGACTGCGGACATTGCCAGTCGATTGGAGATGTTTCGTTTCCTCTGATGCAAGTCACTTCCCCAACCCCGTATTGTTTTTGATCTTGACTCTCGATGTGTCTGACGAGGTCTTGATCGTCAGTCCTCGGTCGAATCCGACCACCTGATTGTCGTGGATCGTTACGTCGTCACAGTACTCCAGTGCGATCGCGGCACCTTCGTCGACCGCGGGATAGCCAGTGCTAAACTCGATCGTGTTACCGGAGATCGTTAAGCCCTTCACGGAAAAGGCCTTGGCCACCAATCCGTTGAAACATTTGATCGTGTTGCCGGTGAACTGAATGTTCCGATGGTAGTGTCCGTCGCCCCAACGCTGATCGGACTTCAAAAGCGGCGACGCTAGCAGCGGATAACGCTCCGATACGGCGAACCCGATATTTTCGAAGACATTGTTACGGATCGTCACATCGTTGACCGCACCTGACTCGTACCACTTGTTGTTATCACCCTCAATCAGAATGCCGTGCATCTGAGACGCGAAATAGTTGTCCTCGATCAACACCTTGCCCTTCGTCGTGACCAGCACGCTGCGGGCACGGTTTTCGCGAATCGTGTTGTTTCGCATGATTAAATCGGGATACCAGCTCAAGTTTTCGACTGACAGCGGACCCTCGGGAATCGACTTGGGAACGTCCGTAACCGTCATCACGAAACGGTGTTCGTTGAGCACCTTGATTGCTTCGACCGTCGTTTCGACAAAAGGCAAGATCGTTTCGCGCGACAACAGCGCCACCTTGTCACCCGGCTGAGCGAATGTCAGACCCCATTGCTGAAAATGACTGATCTCGCAAAGAAAGTCTCGATCGCCCAGTTGCTCCTGAACCTTTACATACGCACCGTGGACATTGATGCCATCGTCAAGCATATGTTCGAATAAACAATTCTCCAGTTGGATCGTCCCCTTGCAACCGATGAAGTGAGTCGCGTCAGCGCGGGTGGCCGCGAGCCTGTTGTCGGTGGAGGTGACGACCATGTGATCGAGCGTGATGTTCTCTGTACGCTCAGCGATCAGACCCATTCCACCCGCTTCGTGAACCGTGACATTTTCAATACGCACGTCCTTTGAATTGGTCACGTGAATCGCCTGGCATAGCCGGCTGGTAGGGTGAACCCCATAGGTGACCAGCACACTGCCAACGGGCGGTGCCTTTTTGACTGCGTTTTCGATTCGAAAACGATTCTTGCCAGTCGCAGTCACTTTGGCCCGATTTGAATTGACCGAATAATCGTTGGTGCGGTAGATCGGTGCGCGTGTCTTGGGATCGAAAACAATATTTGATCCGATCGGATCATCTTGGCCGAATCGATGGAAAAGAACTTTGCCGCCGGAGACCGTGAAGGGGTACTTTTCGGGATCGGTTTGCACGACAAAAGCCTTTGCAGCATCGTCGCTCTGGACCACGGTTAGCTCCGCGTGAAACGACTGCACCCAGTCGATCGTGAAATTTTTAAGCGTCGCACCATCCGCCCGCTCGATTGTGACCGGCACCATCCGTCCGTGGAACATGAAGGTCGAATCTCCGCCGTCGA
This sequence comes from Pirellulaceae bacterium, assembly GCA_013002105.1. The sequence goes on from JABDKS010000934.1 coordinate 1,875, forward strand.
TCGTGATATTATTGCAATCGAATAACCCAAACCCCATTCGCTTGAGTCCGTTGTCGTGATTCGCGACCGCGCGATACATTTCGATCGCGTTGTCTGGATAGAAATCGTACTGGCCTTTTGGAAATACCAATGTCACATCGGGCTTTCCACGAACGGATTCGACCAGTCGGTTTACCGCATAGGTCACGTCCTTCCCCGGGGCGATACCGTGATCGGAGACATCGATCGTTTCGCTAAAAGCGTGCGATGCCAACGCAAGCAACAAACAGGTGGTGTAAGTCATTTTCAGTGGGATTTGCATGATGCGATTACGTCGAATGCGGCAAAAGAATCTCGGGTAATGACGGTCACCGTGACGAAAATGTTGACGATAGAAATTAAAGTCGACGGAACGGACGTATTTTACCGAGGAAATCGTCGAAACGGCGAAACGGCGATCCCGCTGGATCCAACTTAGTCGTGCCGTCAGCCGGAGACGCGGGGGCAGTCGTTATCAACAAACCGGTTAGACGCGTATGCCAGTTTCGTTTACTTGGATCCACTCATGCTTGCTCCGTCAACACATGCGCACCTTTCGCGGGTCGGCTGGCAAAGCAATCACAACTTAGCCCAGTCACGTTTTTGTATTGGGTCGTCAGTGAATCGATCACGCTGGGCAACTTGTCATTCTCGACAAGCGAGACCGTGCTGCCGCCAAAACCGCCACCTGTCATTCGCGAGCCAATCACGCCGTTGTCAGCGCCCAGTTTTGCGGCGATGTCCACCAATACATCCAACTCATGACAGCTCACCTCGAAATCATCTCGCAGCGATTCGTGACTGGCATACATCAATTTTCCGACGCTGTGCCAATCGCTCTGCGAGAACGCGATCGCCGCCTGACGTGTTCGCTCGATCTCGGTGACCACATGACGAGCGCGTGAAAATTCTGCGTTGTTCAAAGTCTCTTTTGACTGCTGAACGTCATCGATTGTGACGTCCCGCCAAGTCGATTTGGCGAGCTTGCGGAGCCCGCTATCGCATTCAGATCGCCTGGCCGCGTACTCACCGCCGGTCAACTCATGCTTGACGTTACTGTTGGTGATCAGCACAGAGATGTCACTGGATTCAAACGGCACCATCTGACACTGCTGCGAAGAACAATCGATCAACATCAACTGATCGGCTTGTCCAAACACGCTACTGAACTGATCCATGATGCCGCACGGCACACCGGCGTAGCGATGTTCGGCTTGCTGACAAAGTAGTGCCTTTTCGATTGGATCAAGTGTTTCGCCGGTCAGTGCTTCGATCAGCGTTGCAGTCGCTACTTCCAAGGCAGCGCTACTGGACAAACCGCCGCCGTGGGGAACGTTGGAACGAATCACAGCATCGAATGCGGGGACAGCAATTCCCCGCTGGGCAAAACCTGCGATCACGCCTTCGACGTAGCGTCCCCAATTGTCCAATGTCGGTTCGGCGGAATCAACAAGCGGAACGTCGACCGAGCTATCTAGATCGATGCTGTAAAGCGAAGCCGTCGGTCGCATGGAATCCTGGCAGACCGCGGCAGCAATCACCACATAACGTTCAATCGCCATCGGCAACACAAATCCGTCGTTGTAGTCGATGTGTTCGCCAATCAGATTGACACGACCCGGGGCCGCGGCAACGACCATCGGAGCGCGGTCGTACCGTGATTGAAACTCAGCGAGCAGTTGGCTCTGCATCTCAGGCAGCGCGGAGACTTCGGCGGCCTGCATCTTTGAAATGGAACTGTTCATTCGGATGACGACGACTTGGAAAGAACGTGGACGACATAATCGATCCGAATTGTGGGCGACTAAGCGAGTCTCCGCCATGAGAAAGGACGTTATATCGGCTGAGTTTTTGCGTCACGGCAAGATTTGCGGCAGTTCGATATCGATTCGCGGCATTGCTTGGCCCGGAATTACTGCTTCCACGCAATCACCGCAATCAGGTTGGCACTGATGCGATTGGTCAGACGGCTCAAGAGCGTCTGGCCACCGTTCGATACTCGCCGGGTGTCATTTGCATTTCGCGTTTGAAAACGACGTGGAGGTATTCGGGGTGTTCATAAGCACATTCCGACGCGACGGCTTCGATGGATAGATCCGTTCCTGCCAGCAGTGCGCACGCATGCCGCAATCGGACGCGTCGGATCTCTTGTTGAGGAGTCCGGCCGATCAGTTGTCGCATCTTGCGTTCAATCGTGCTTCTGGAAACGCCGCAGTACTTCACCACATCGGCAACCGATATGCTCTCGCAAGCATGATCGCGAATGAACTTGAGCGCCTCGGCCAAGTCTCTATCCTCTACTGCCACCACGTCGCTTGATTGACGTGGAAATACGCCCAACGGTGGTATCAAGACCTCGTCGACTCGCGCCCGATGTTTCTTGTTCGCCAACATTCTGGACAGGATTTTTGCGGCGCGAAAACCGATTGTTTCGGCGTTGGGCATCACACTTGATAGCGGCGGGTGGCAAAAACTACATAGTAGTTCATCGTTGTCGACACCGACGATCGCGACCGACTCGGGTACCGGCAGTGATGCTTGGTGGCAGCCATCGATGACCTGTTTACCACAGACGTCGTTACATGCCATCAATCCAATCGGTTTGGGAAGCTGCGAAAGCCAGCGGGCCAGCTTTGCTCTCGCGCGATCCGGCCGCTTGACACTCTTTTCGTACCAGTCGGATTGGTAACAGTAGACGTTGCTGCTGGAGAATGATTGCAACTGTCGCTCGAAACCCTCACGGCGACGATCCGACCAGGCCTCGCCACTAAATCCGCAAAACGCAAACTGGGTGAATCCGCGATCATGAAAATGGTCCGCCGCGAGTCGACCGATTTCGAGATCATCCGAGCGCACGGAAGTAAAATCACTGACGGATTCCCGATCGGTCAGTTCGACAAATGCGATACCCTGATCCCGAATTTGGTGTCCCAAATCGCCAAATAGCTGCCGACTAATGATTCCGTCGCCAGACCAGTTTTTGATCCAATCGGGAACGCCGGCATTGACGTCCCGTTCTTCGATCGCTGCGACCCATTCCTGTCGATTCTCGGTCTGGATGAACCGTTGGATGCCCCGCAGAATCTGTCGGCCGTAGCTGGACGAAGTCTCGATCAGCAGCGCGATGCTATACTGTGACTTCACCAGTTGCTCCCGAAGTTGCGTGTTCCACCGCGATTGATTGTTCGTCGCTGACAGGTGCCACGGCTGACGCAAAAATACAGGCACACTGAAATTGATCGCCACAGCGTAACCGCGCAGAGGTGGACCTGCAATTCTGTGACGCGAATTGCCGCCACGGACGCGATGCGATCAACGGTGACGTCCGGGGCAGAACGCCAAGCAGTGACAACGACCACTTATTGGACACAGGCCGGCCATGGGTGCCGGGCGACTGAAACATTGCGAACCTCATTAGCACGTTTGAACCGAGAAGGGTCTAGTTTTGAAATCTATCGCAACGATCGCAGTTTTGCTGATGATCGGGACACACAGCGTCTCCATGCCCCGTTGTTCGGCCAACGAGCAGAACGCGGCGCCGCCAAATGTCATCTTGATCTTTGCCGACGATCTTGGTCCCGGCATGTTGGGTTGTTACGGACAAGAACTCGTCACGACGCCGCACATCGATCAGCTTGCCGCCGAGGGAATGAAGTTCACCAACTACTACGGGTCGGTATTCTGCGCGCCGTCGCGGTGGACGTTATTGACCGGGATGCACGATGGCCGTAACGGTGGCTGGGCACACAGTCAGGCCGGCCTGCCCATCCAAAGAGATTCGGGGAAGATCAGCCAACAGGAATACGAAAAAAAATTCGCGAAACTTAAAGCAAACAGTCATCCCATTGCAGCGAACGAAATCTTCCTGGGTCAGATCGGTCAACAGGCAGGATACAAGACAGCGCAGTTCGGCAAGCTCGACCGTGGTTTCCTGACCTGGGACGAACGCGTTCGGCGATTCGGATGGGACTTCCACGAAGGCTACTACGACCATGTCCGCTGCCATGGCTTTTATCCGCCTTACCTATGGCGCAACGGCGAGCGATTTGAACTGCCGGGAAACACGATGGCCAATTGCGGCAGAACCAGCGAAAAGGGCGACGAACCGATCGGTTACGGCGGTGAGACCTATTCCCAAAACGTTTTTCTCGCCGGCATCCTCAAGTTCATTCGTGAAAACAAGGACGATCCGTTTGTTCTCTATCACCCCACGCAGTTACCCCACGGTCCAGTTTCCATTCCCGAACTACATCCCGATTACGCCGATCATCCAACACTCACGCTGGCCGAAAAAAAATATGCCTCGATGGTAAAGATGCTGGATGATCATGTCGGGCGCATCATGCAGGAATTAAAGGCTCAGGGGATCGACAAGAATACGATCGTTTTCTTCACATCCGATAATGGCCACGAGATGTATTATGGCCCCAAGCCAACATTCAAGAATCAGCTTCGTCCGAACGGCGAAAAGGCAAACTTGGAGGACAAGAAATGGCGAACGTCCGAATGCGGTGATGTGTTTGACGGTGCAGGTGGTCGAGCGGGATTGAAGCGGTCTGGATTCCAGGGTGGGATGCAGTGTCCCATGATCGCCCACTGGCCCGGACACATCGTGGCCGGATCGGAGACGGATCTGCTGACCGCTCACTATGATTTTTTGGCAACACTGGCGGATATCGGTGGCGTCGACGTGCCCGACGGCAAAGACAGTGTGTCGTATCTACCAACGCTACTCGGCAAACCTCAGACCGAAAAACACAAGTACGTTTTTATCAACAATCACAACCGCACGATGGGCAGCAGTGCGTTGGTGATGTCTGATGGTTGGAAACTGATCGAAATCGACCGGCAGAAAGATCATTTCCAACTTTACAACATCCAACGCGACAACGAAGAACGACACAACCTGGAGGCCAAACACCCTGAGAAAGTTGCCGAACTGAAAACCATCTTCTATCAGGAAATCAATTCAGAGCGTCCGGATCTCAAGTAGCACATGACCTTTGGTACTCGTGACCATGAGTGTTTTGATACCGGACCTCACTTTTTGAAAACCAAGTTTGTCATTCAGTTTGCTTTGTAATCGTTGCGAATTACGCTCGATATTGAGACGAATTTGTCATTGCGTCGGCGATCGATTCGTGGGCACTGGAGTATTTCAGAAAGTGTATTTGCGACCAAGCTCGGTCGACACAGCACTTAGTCCGCGGTTTGGCGTTGTAGTACAATGGGCTAGACGCTGATCGAAACGTTGCTGCCACGAGACGTCTAGATGCTCAGCGGTTGCCACTGAATCGATCCACGAAATGCGTACGCAGACCTTTCGAGTGCCAGATAGAATGTCCATGTCGAGTGATCATTCGACGACCGAAACAGAACCGCTGTCCGCGATTGACTGGATCGTCCTGGCGGTCGTGGGGGTAACGCCACTGGCTTTCGGTTTCTTTGATGTTTTACCCAAAACGATCTGGGAGCATCATCCATTTCACGCCGTGGTCGAAGGACTCGGTTCGTTTGCCGCAGTGATCGTCGCGGCGGCGATGATCATGCTGATCCGTCAGGGCGATTTACCACGTGCGTACGGATGGGTGATCTGCGGCTTGATCGGCATGGGCATCCTGGATGGGTTCCATGCTGCGACTCATGCTGGTCCGGTATTCGTTTGGCTTCACAGCACCGCGACTTTTGTCGGCGGTCTGTTCTTCGCTTGTATTTGGCTGCCTGACAAAATCAACCGTCGGCTGGATGTGTTCGCGATCTCGATGGTAACACTCGCGGTAGCAACATCCTTTTGCGTCGTATCGATTGCGATGCCCGATTGGCTACCAGCGATGAAGGACCAAAACGGATTTTCGTTTACGGCCAAGGCATTAAACGTTGGCGGCGGCATTGGTTTTTTGGCGGCGGCGAGCCACTTTGTGCTGCGGCAGGAAAAAACTCGCGACAGCTTGTTATTCGCCAATCTCAGCGTCCTGTTCGGCGTGGCAGGAATTATTTTTGAACAATCGGTTCTATGGGATAGCAACTGGTGGCTTTGGCATGTTTTGCGATTAGCCGCCTATACAGTGGTACTCTACTTTTTTATGGCGATCTATTACGGGACATTGCTGAATCTACACCAGACACACAGCAGTCTTGCGCAAAAGATCGCCGAAGTTTCGCAACGTGAATCGGAAACACAGAGTGCGCGCGACCAACTCGAAACCATTTTGAACTCAACCGCGGACGCGATCCTGTCGATCGACTCAGCCGGCAAAATCCGCTTGTTTAGTGTTCGTGCCGAACAACTTTTTGGTTACCGTCGGGATCAAGTAATCGGAGAGGGAGTCGCGATGCTATTTACACCGTCGTCCCGCAAACGGCATGAGCAACTCTTGGCGCGTTGTCGCGACGGCGATGCGACACCCCTGGGCAAAGAACATGAATTACAAGGCCAGCGAGCAGACGGCGATTCCTTTCCGGTAGCACTCCGCATTACCGAGATGCGGTACGGCGAACAGCGAATGTTCGTTGAATTGGTTCAAGATGCGACGACTCGCAAGCAGATCGATGTAGAACGTACACGACTGTTTGACGCGGTTCGAGATACCGTCAACCACCTGACATCCGCAAGTGCGGAGATTGCAGCGACAATGTCTTCGCAAAGCGATGGCGCAGAACGTCAGGCATCAGAAGTAACCGACGCGATGTCTGCCGTGGAACAGGCCGCACGTACGGCGATCCAATCCGCAAAACTTGCCAACGATGTAGCTGAAACCGCGCGGCGAGCTGACGATGTGGGTCAATCGGGACGAAGTGCTATCGAACAAACCCGCGGCGCAATGGACACCATTCAAGAACACGTCGAATCCACGGCCGAGAATATCTTGACGCTAGCCGAACGCGCTCAGGCGATCGGAGAAATCATCGTTGCGGTGAACGATATCGCCGAACAAACCAATGTGTTGGCCTTGAACGCGGCCGTGGAAGCCAGTCGCGCGGGTGATGCCGGAAAGGGATTTTCGGTCGTGGCAGCCGAGGTAAAGTCGCTAGCGCTGCAGGCGAAGAATGCGACGCAGCAAATACGAACCATTCTCCTGGAGATTCAAGACGCCACGACCAAGGCGGTGTTATCGACAGAACAAGGTACGATATCGGTCGGGGATGCAAGTAGCGTCGTCATCAACGCAAAGACGACCATCGAAGAGTTGGCCAACATGGTCGGAGAGGCCGCCAGCGTCGCCTCGAAAATCGTGTCGGCGTCCAGTCAGCAATCCGCCAGCATGCATCAAGTGACCGACTCGATGAACGAAATCGATCAAACAGCCAAACAGACTCTCGCGGCAACCAGGCAGACCGTGTTGGCAGCAGATGACTTGGCATCCCTCGGTCAACGACTCAAACAGCTGATCGAAAGCGACGCGGCGGGGTGATGGCTTGTCTCAACGTGTGTTGATTCAGCGTTCGTTGATCGCGCCCGATTCCTCGAGTAGATTTGCTTCGGAGAACGCCGTCGAACCGGTTGGGTGATCAATAAAACGCGGTCGACTCATCTCAACAAGGCGGGAGGGCGACCGGCTTGCATTCGTCGCTTTTTAACCCGAGACACCACAGAGCATCACGGGCCTCTACCAATTTTGTGAATAATCCAACCCACAATCCCTTTCGTCCGCCCGCCGCATTGGATCCGGGCAAGCAAGAGTCCAATGTCCTGTACATACTCGCTTGCCTAGTGTGGGTTGGTCTGACGATCAAGATCGTCGCTATTCGTCCGGTCTTTTCGGCGATGTTCGAGGACTTCGGAATTCAAATGCCCGGGCTGACTCTCTGGCTGCTGGATCCGGCGATGATCGTCTACTTCGTCGTCGTAACCGGCGGCGTGATCCTATCCGGTTGGATCACAAGGTCGAGTCAAACGCGACGACGAATTGGTTGGCATGCATTGGTCCTCGCATTGCTGACATTCGTTGTTTTCGTGATCGGACTCGGATTGCCACTAATTCGGACGATCGAGGCACTCTCCTGACTCGGGATCGACTGCCGGCTGAAACGCCGCTGGTTGCGACGCCCAGCGATCGTCGCAACCCCTTGCTGGCGTTCACTTTGAGACGATTTAGGCGCCAGATTGAAATAATTCGGCTATTTCGGGCATCTATCTATCTAGAAACGTATTTGTATCCTTCAGTGTTTGCCCACCCGCACGGCTTATCGGTTGCTTTTTGCAGTCCGCTGGCCGATGCTCTATCCCACCCAATCCGAACTCCGGTGTCGCATCCAATCCGTGATGCCGACACGCGGCGCCCAGTCCGGCGCATTGCCACCGAAGAACGAGCACATGCCGTCGCGACGGCACTCCATGTGCCATGGATCACCAACGAAAAAACTGATCATGATCAACCGAAGAAATATGCTTCATTCCATGGCAGCCGGAGTCGGGGCTGTGTTTGGGCCCACCCTCTCGTGCGGGAACATTCAAGCTGCGGCAGCGGCAAAACCAGGTACTCCCAAACGGGTTATTTTCTTTCTGCAAAATCAGGGTTTCGACCCCGCCACCTGTGTTGCTCCTGGCCTTGACGAGAGCGTCTCGCTCGATGGCGTGACATTGCCCGAACCGATCAGTGGACTGGAGAGTGTCAAGGACAAGATCAATATCATCACTGGCTTGCACGGCCGTCACACCAGTCCATCGCACAGTGCTTACTTCGGCGCTTTGGGTGGCTACCGAGGAGGCATCGGAATTCCTCCAGGAGGTGCAACGATTGATCATGTGATCAGCGGGTTACTGCCCGAGACGATCCTGCCACATCTGCGGATCGGAATGGATGCACTTTCGAACATGCAATCGCGCCCGACGTTGGCCACACTTTCTGCTGCTGGACCGGGCAAGCCACTGTTCATGCATTCGAATCCGAATGACCTTTACCAAACGCTTTTTGGCTGCCTCGCCGCTGGAGATGTCAGACGGAAATTCGAAGCTAAGTCGAAAGTGTTCAATCGAATTGAACAACTGGCCAATCAAGGCGGCACATCGCTTCCGGCAGAGGAGCGACGACGTTACGGAAGCTACACGGATGGATTCCGAGACGTCAACGGGCTGCGCGAGCGACTCGCTGACGTATCCGATCATTTGAAGGATTTTGTTCCACAGTACGATGACAGGTTCACCAATCCTGAGTTCGAAACAGATTGGCACGATGCGCTCTTGGACATCGGCATCGCGTCACTCAAAGCGGGCTTAACAAATGTTTTGACGATTGGTTCCGGACGCGGCGAGATTTTTGGCGCGTGGAAAGGTTTGGGGATTACTGAGGCGGGTCACAATCTTGGTCACATGCCCCAACCGGACAACCCGATCTGGATCAAGATTCGGCAATACAACTGTCAGATGCTGGTCAAATTGATGCGGGAATTGGAATCCGTGCCCGAAGACGCTGGCACGATGATGGATAACACGCTGATCGTCTACACCAGCAACAATGCCAACAAGCAACACACCGACGGATCCAGTTGGCCCTTTATCCTGTTAGGCAATTGCGGCGGTAGCATTCAAACCGGTCGGTACACGAAACTCGATGGCAAGCGTCCGATCAACGACCTCTACACGACCTTGCTGCATGCGATCGGTGCCCCACAAGATCGTTTCAACATGGACAACAACATCGCCGGGATGTACGAATCAAAAGTCGGTCCGATCGAAGAACTTTTGGCGTAGGCGAAATTCATTTCATCTAACGGCCACGCATCAACTTAGGCCAGGACCCGTCCTGGCAACATTCCGAAACAAGGCCCGCAAATCGCCAGGAAGGGTATTGGCCTCTGGGAAAAACGAGGCGGTCCCCAAGTGGGAGCGTGATTTTGACGCTAGCTCTGACAACAAGCTGTATGCCACGAATTTTTGCGATCTTCACGTTTTGTAGTTTCTTTGCAACGTCGATCTCGGGCGTCTACGCAGAGAAACCGCCGACATTCGAGTCGCTGGTCCAACCGTTCTTGCAGACCTACTGTATCGATTGTCATGGACCCGACACGCAAGAAGGTGACATTGCACTTCATGACATCGAGGGCGTGACGGCTGATAATGCGGACCTCTTCAAGAGCGTTTGGGAACAAGTCGCGCTGAAGGAGATGCCGCCGGTGGACGCTGGTGAGTTGCCCGACTTGCTCGACCGACATCGCTTGTCCGAGTGGATCACCGCTGAATTGCAGCGGGCGACGAAGAACAAAGGTGGCTTCCAGACTCACCTGCTGCCGGCCAAGGGCAACCACGTCGATCATGATCTTTTGTTCGGTGCCATCCCCGATGGTCTCCAACCGACTTCCACGCCGGCTCGACTTTGGCGGATTCATCCGCAAGAACATCTCACTCGCTTGAGCGCGTTGATCAATCGCGAACCCCAGTTCGATCCAAAACGTCCCGGTTTGAGAACTCGGGGTGATGCCATTGGGCCTAACCAGGAAGGTGAAGTCAAGGTTTACTACGGTCTGGATCGAGTGATCGGTTGGGTGGGTGGAACTGCCGCGTACGCGGCTTCGATCACCGGTTTCCCGCCGGTGCTCAGCAGCGACGATCGCCACGGTCTGCGAAGCTATCCAGTTCTCTATAGCGTCAACGGAGCAGAGGCGACTCAGATCTCTCGCAACGCCGAAACGATCTTGCGGTTCATGGCGCACGGACCGGACGCACAGCCGCATCAATTTGCGGACAAAGTGGCCGATATCGACGCGAAATACAAGCACGGCGATCTTCGCGGGCTGGCCGAAAGTCTGTTCTACGGTAAAGAGGTCAAGCGACCACTTACTCCCGTGTATGACCTGATGGAAGAACCGGGTGTAACGGACGAACGTTTGACATCAGCGATCGAATATCTGTACGAGGCGCTGACCTGTCGCCCTCCGACGCAAAGCGAAACGGACGTCTACCGGGGTATCGTCCAAGAGG
>JABDKS010000935.1 GCA_013002105.1 Pirellulaceae bacterium
TTACTTCAATCCGCTTTCCCTGAACTTCTTCGCTCTTTGGCAAATCAACTTCCAGAATACCGTTGCGATAACGAGCAACGATGTCGTCTTCGCGGACACCATTGGGCAAGGTGAAGCTTTCGACAAAGCTGCCCTTGCGGTGATACTTTTTGCCTTCCGCACTCCCTTCGTCGATGTGTTCAGCGCGAATCGTGATCACATTGCCTGATAGCTTGAGGTCAATATCCTCCGGCTCGTACCCAGGCAGTTCTGCAGTGAGCACCCACTTGTTGTTGGATTCGTCGAATTCGACTTGAGAAAAGGCTCGCTTGCCATCGCGCCAATCTATCAATCCGTCTTTGAAATTTCGTGTCATTTGATCCCACAGGTCATCAAAGTCGTGACGCAGTCGGGAAACAGACAGGTCGCTGCCGTCGTACTTCGTACGATGGTTGCTACGTTTCCAAGGAACTAATTTGTCAATCATTTTTAATTCCTCCGTTTCAATTCTTGAGCTATCGCGGGGTTACCTGTCGCCACCGCGAAAGGCGATGGACCTGACGGAATTCCGGCAGGTCATCGCCGCGGTTGCCTCGCCTCGAATTTACGAGTCGATCAGGTTTAAGAGTCGAGCAGGGGTCGAAGCGACTCTCAGCTTGATTTCACCTCGATCCGACGTGGCTTGACATTCTCTGATTTTGGCAGATGCAGCTTCAGCACACCGTTGTGTACTTCTGCAGAGATGTTCTCCACGTCGATCGCCTCACCGACCGTAAACGTTCGGTAGAAATCGCCGATTCCGTACTCGTTCATCAGGAATTCGCCCTCATGTCGATCGGGCACTTTCCCGCGAATGGACAGTTCACGATTCTCAAACCGAATGTCTAGATCTTCGACCGTAACCCCCGGCAAGTCACCGTAGAGCAACAGTTCCTCTTCGCCTTCCCAAATGTCAAAGCGAGGAACAAAACTTGATTGATAGGTGTGTTCCGGGGACGCAGGTTCGCTCGTATGCTTTTCTGCATTTGTCATGGTAGTGTCCATTTTATTTTCTCTCCAAGTTGAATTGGTATGTTGGTGTAAGTGATGTAGCAGATCGCGCTGATCGCCTCATGGTCAAAGTAGTTCGAACCGGATTCCTATTTCGCCTTTACTTCGATGCGGCGTGGTTTGGCGGCCTCGCTTTTTGGCATGGTCAGCGTTAGCACGCCGTTCTTGAAACTGGCATCGACCGTGTCGCTGTCAACATCGCCGGGCAGTTCTAAGGATCGACGAAACTTTCCAAACCCACGTTCTTGTCGGTGCCATGCGCCGCCGTCGTGTTCGGGCTGTTTACGTTCCCCCGAAATTGACAATTGGTTGCCGCCCGTGACGTAGATCTCCAGATCATCCAATTCGAATCCAGGCAACTCAGCCTCGACGAATAGATGGTTGTCGTCTTCCCAGAGGTTCAACAGTGGGAATGACGCCCTGCGGTGTCCGCCGTTTTCACTGCCAAGATGACCGAATAATCGATCCATTTCGTTGCGGAGTCGATTCATTTCCGCCATTGGTTGCCAATGTGATCTCAACATGTCGAAGTCTCCTTTGTGTAAGTAGGTGGTGTTGAGACGGGTTTGTGTTTGGTTGACAAAAGTGGCACACTCGCCACGTGAAATTAGATGCAATGCAAGGAACGTACCATTTCATTTTGTGATCGATGAAAAATTCTGGTCTCGATCGCCGCACCGCAGGCGAGTGCAATAATGTCACTCCCATCGACAGATTGTCACGCCAAGATGTCCGTCCCGATCGTTGCAAGGTTTCGAATTGGCGCAATGTACATGCCATGACATGTCGTATCGCAGGCGCGATATTTGCAAGCTCCACGGCGAGGTTACATTCGCGCAATATCGAGGGATAGCACATGATCCAGCATATGAACTTGGTGCGACGTGAGACGGCCGTCGGAGATAGCAAACGCATACGACGGGGGCTGTTGGCGGCGATCGGCGCGCTAGAGTCTGCTCTTGCTCGTGCAACGCACACACGACAGAAGCAATGGCGGGACGATGTGATCGACGCTGTGAACCAGCTCCGCGAGACATTACGTCAACATGCCGTTGAGCTGCATGGTGATGGAGGTTTGATGGCAGAGATCGTATTAGAAACGCCTCGCTTGAGAGCGAGGGTGGAGCGATTGAGACGTCAGCACGATCGGCTGATTTACGAACTGGACGCCGTCAAAATGGAACTGTCGACCGAACAGAGGGCTCAGATGACGCCGAATATTCGGGAGATCCGACAGCGAGTCGAACGCTTGGTTGCAAGGCTCCGCGATTTTCAGTTTATGGAAACCGACCTGATTTACGAGGCCGTTCAGGTGGACATCGGCGTCGGTGACTAACACCAAATTTGTTACCGCCCAATTCGATGCAGCCCGATGCAGCATCAAACGCGTTCAGTAAGATTTCGCGATCGACGGATCGGTCGAATCGCTACTCTGCAAGCTCCAGTAATACGTCCACCTCCATTGGTTCACCGTTTCGCAAAAGCTTGAGCGTGACGCGCTCGCCCACTTTGTATTTCTCCAGTTCCAATATCAAGTCCTTGTTGTTGCGAACGATCTCCTGACCGATTCCAACGATAATGTCGCCGAGCAGTATTTCGCCAAACTGATTTCTTCGGGTCGCCCGCAACTTGGCCCTTGCCGCTTCACTGACCGGTTTAACTTCTAAAATCAGAACGCCCGGTAAGCCGAATTGTGCGATCATTCGGTCCGACGCATACCCAACCGCAATCCCTGCCCTTGTTACCTTGCCATGTTGGATCAGTTCTGGCACGACCCATTTGACAACGTCCACCGGAATCGCGAAACCAATTCCCGCATAAGTGCCAGATGGACTGTAGATGGCGGTGTTGACTCCAATCAGTCTCCCTGAGCTGTCCAACAGCGGACCGCCGCTGTTGCCTGGGTTGATTGCCGCGTCGGTCTGAATCACATCCTTGATTGGTAGACCAGTTGTCGATTCAATTTCGCGACCCAAAGCGCTGACGATACCGGTGGTCAGCGTATGATCCAGACCAAACGGATTTCCAATGGCAAGTGCCTTCAGTCCTACCTCAAGGTTGCTGGAGGTCCCAAGTGGCAGTGGTCGCAACTTTGCGGGATCGGCTTCGATTTTCAGTACTGCCAAGTCCTTCTCCGGTGCAGCGCCAACTAGTTTTGCCGTCGAATTTTGTTGGTCACCGAAATCAACATATGCCAGGTCAGCACCTTTGATGACATGAAAGTTGGTGACGATGTGCCCCTGCTTGTCCCAAACAAATCCAGTTCCGCTGCCACGGGGGATTTTTTGCAGATTCATCGAGAAATAGTCGCGTTGGACACTGTGCGTGGTGATGTGCACGACCGATGGCGCGGCGGCCTTGAACAAAGCAATCGTCGCCACCTCTTCTTCTGCAATCTCTCGCCTCGAAACCTCTAGCGGCGTCGATTCCGGGATCGATCCGTCAGCGATCGACGCTACGGGACGTACGGGGTCGATCGTAGAATTGACCGCCGCCCGAGTGCCATCGCCGGCGTTTACCTGCGAAGTCGTCGCAACGACCGTCTCCGGACGAACCGGCCAAAGCAAAATGGCAGCGAGTACAGCGACCGCCATCAGCAAAAGGTAATTGGACATTATCAAAATTGAATGCTGATTTTGGTTCGACATAGCATGCTCCTCGTTGCGATCCTGTTCACAGTTAAAGTTACCCGCCACGTGAACGGATTTCCGCGAAGTTTGAATTGCTGCAATGGCCAATTCAACTCGAATTTTGTAAACCCATCTCGGATGGCTCGCCGTCGTCCGCCAAGATCGTAAAACAAAAAGCGCGTGAACTCCCACGCCCAGTGTGGGCAGTCCACGCGATCATGAAAAACCGGTCATGCTCTTGGGGGACTGAGCCGACGTTAGAATCGCAACTCGGGCCAATCCAGCAGGTCTCGACTCCAGGGAGCCCAGCGTGGGAAATCCGGCACTTGAATGTCCCGGAATTTCATCTCGCCGCGATCATCCAAGCTTCTTAACAACTGTTTCTTTTGAGCGTCCGGCAGGTCGGCATCTGACTTGACGGCATCACGAACCTCTTGGCGTGTCCCCGTATATTCGCGATCCACCGATGCCCCATCGTTGCCTTTGTATTTAACGCTCGCTCGGTAGCTTCCGTCCGCCGCCTTCGTCACGCTCATCGATTCAAAGTGCGTCCATTCGGTACCACCGAGGTTCGTGTCCTGCTGTTCGGTCAAGAAGTCAGGTTTGTAAGGAATCAGGGGGACATCAAAGCGACTCGAGAATCCGGGCCAGTTGCGTTCGATTTGGGCCACTCGGCTACGCTGGCCCAGCGTGACCGTCGCCGTGTGCAGCTTTCCAGCGCGAACATACTGCAATTCGACCTCCGTACCCGGTTTGTCGTTTCGCACTCGCTTGATCAATTGCTCGGGTGAATACAAATCTTGATCGTCATAGCGGATCAGGACATCGTGGTTTCTCAATCCAGCTTTCTGGGCGGGTGAATCCTTTGTGACGTCGGCGACTAAAATGCCACGCCCCTTGTCGATGACATCGGGTAAATGACTGGTCAGCATCGGCGGTAGCGACGACACGCGAATCCCGAGTTCCGCTTGGACGGGTCGGTCGGCATCGATTGGCGAACCCGGTGAGTCGTCCTGAGAATTTGATTTCTGGGCAGCGGATGTCTGGGTATTGGACTCGTTGGCGAATCCGTTACCGACGAGACAGAAACTAACCAACGACGCACCGATCATTGGGAGCAAAAGTCTGGAGTTCATGAGTGTTCCTCCGGTAAGAAAGAGGTGTGGTTTAAACAACAGACGATCGAAGTCGTCTTGAGAAACCCGACGATTTATTGCACGTCGTGTGCCAATCATGGACCGGGAATTGAGTATTCGCCATCGATGCATTGATGACAGCAGGTGGCCGAAAATCGACGGTCTTGCGAGGCTGAGTCACCCCAGACGACGCGGCGGTTGGATGGCCCACAGGCGGTCGTCAATCTAGCTGTGGACAAACTGACGTTATCGATGACAATCTGGCGTCCAACATCAGCAGGGCAGTATTCCACGATGGGGCACTCCGCCCCGCGGCATGGGCCGCGTTTGGGTCACCAATGACGTTCAGGGCCCGCGGAATTTCGTCCGTCCTCGCTGCCAATCCGACATCGGCATGGCCTTTGCTAGACATTTCCTAACTTCATTTGCTGACTCAGCGTCAAATAGCAAGTCGGCGAGCACGCCGGGCGTTGGTTTCGGCCAATCGGACCGGTTTGCACTCGCTGCTCCTACTCGGCAAACACTTGCACCTGGACATCGCTCATGGATCACACAATCACACATCAAGAAATCGAAGATCTCTCCGGGCAGATTCAACAAGCCAGTGCCCCGTTCCAGAGACTGATTGCGGAGATCGGCAAGACGATCGTGGGTCAAGAAAACCTGATCCACCGGATGCTCGTCGGTCTGCTGGCAAACGGACACTTGCTGATCGAAGGCGTGCCGGGGTTGGCCAAGACAACTGCCGTGGCATGCCTCGCAAAAGGAATTTCGACCGAATTTCAACGATTGCAATTTACGCCTGATTTGTTGCCGGCCGATTTGATTGGAACCTTGGTCTATCGGCCCCAGGACCAGAAGTTCGTCGTGCAGAAGGGACCCATCTTCTCGAATTTGATTTTGGCAGATGAAATCAACCGTGCTCCGGCCAAAGTGCAAAGCGCATTGTTAGAGGCGATGCAGGAACGTCAGGTAACGATTGGATCCGAGACGTTTCTTTTGGACGAGCCATTCTTAGTGATGGCGACGCAGAACCCGGTCGAACAAGAAGGAACGTATCCATTGCCCGAAGCTCAAATGGACCGGTTCATGTTGAAAGTCGTGGTGGAGTATCCCAACCGCGATCAAGAGTTGGAGATTCTCGCACGCATGTCCAAGACCAGTTCGTCCATTGACGTGCAATGTGTGACAACGCCGGAAGAGATCATCGCCGCTCGCTCGCTGGTTGACCAAATCTATGTTGACCAAAAAATCCAGGAATACATCGTCGATCTGATCATGGCGACCCGAGACCCGCAAGCATACGGTTTGGAGATTGCCGAACTGATTCAGTTCGGCGCCTCGCCACGTGCCACCATCAATTTGACGCTCGCGGCCAAAGCAAATGCGTTCTTAAACGGTCGTGGCCACGTGTTGCCGGCCGACGTACTGCAGATGGCCATGGATGTATTGCGACACCGAGTCATCATCACGTACGAAGCCGAAGCGGAAGAGAAGTCGTCCGAACATATCGTGCGTGAGATCCTGTCGACTATTCCTTCTCCCTGACGTCACGCATCGAAAGGGTCGATATCCGCGATCAGTAACCGGGCAGATTAAGTGAAATGATTCCACGCGACCTGATTAAACGCATTCGCCGCATCCAGATCCATACCGCCCACGTAGTTGACGATTTGCTGGCGGGACAATGGCATTCTGCCTTTAAAGGACGTGGGATCGAGTTCGAGGAAGTGCGTCCGTATCAGATCGGCGACGACGTTCGAGCCATTGATTGGAACGTAACGGCCAGAACGGGTGAACCGTTCATCAAATTGTTTCGCGAAGAACGCGAGCTTTCGGTGATGCTGCTAGTTGATTTGAGTGCGTCGCAGTCAATCGGAACAAACTTTCAAACCAAACGCGAATTGATCACCGAACTGTGTGCGACACTCGCGTTTTCGGCGATCAAAAGCAATGACAAGGTTGGACTGACGCTGTTCACCGATGCGGTCGAGCGATCTTATCCCCCACGCAAAGGCGCACGGCACGTGCTGCGTCTCATCCGCGAATTACTCTATTGCGAACCAATGGGCAGGGGGACGAATGTGGCCGCCGCGTTGGAACATCTCAACCGTACGGCATCCAGGCGAACCGTTGTCTTTTTGATAAGTGATTTCCAAGACAGCCATTACGAACGCGCGCTGCGTGTCGCTCGCCGCAAGCACGATATTGTGCCGATCGTCGTTTCGGACCGACGAGAATTCCAAATGCCCAACGTTGGGCTCATTCGACTTCGCGATGCAGAAACCGGAAAGACGGTCACCGTTGATACCGCCCGACGATCCACCCGAAAGGCCTACGAAGAACTGTCTAAGCGACGCTCCGACCAGCGAGACCGACTATTTCGAAAGTTGCGCCTCGATCCCATTTACCTTTACACGGGTGAAGACTTCGTTGAACCGTTGACTAAATTCTTTCGTCATCGGGAGCTGCGACGATGAGAACCATCTCGCTCGCATTACTGTTTGGTTTGCTTGTGCAATCGGTCTCGATCGCTTCCACGGTGACCGACGGGGATGTCGAACTGTCGGTCGAACTCGATCGTCATACCGCGCAGGTCGCCGAACCGATCGAAGTGACGGTCACGGTTTCGGGGCCCAACGGAACCGTCGTCGGATTTCCCGACTGGGAGGACCTGCTTGCAGAGTTCCTGGTTCGGCAAGTTGATCAGGCAGAGAATCTCCCTGCAAACGAATCTGGAACCCGACGAAAATCGGTCGCGCAGCTTGTGGTTGAATCATTTCAGGCCGGTGATCTCTCCATTCCGTCGATCGAGATCTCCTACCGCGAAAGTTCGCGTGTAAGCAGCTCGCGGATCATCCGCAGCGAGCCTATTTCGTTCCAAGTTGTCAGCATGTTGGAAGACCGCATCGATCCAAGCGACTTTCGTGATATCAAACCGGTCATCGACGTCGACGTTCCGCAAGGACGATCCAATTGGTCGATGTGGGTAACGTTGGCCGGATTGCCGATGGTTGCACTTTTTGTAGCGGTTTTCGTATGGAGCAGACGTCATCCAAGAGAACTGCCAGCTGCTCAGAGGGCCCTCGCTGAAATTGACGAAATCAAATCGGCGACCGAGCTCCAACAACTCGATGCGGCCTCGGTTTATGCGGAATTGACAGACGTGATCCGCTCGTTTCTGCAGCAACGATTCGGGTTCGATTCTTCGGCATGTACGACATTGCTAAGCGGCGATGCCGAATCTGCCGACCTGCGAGTTGGCGAACAGGCAAGACAGCAGTTAGACCGGTTCGTGTCGGTCGCGGACCAAGTTCGATTTGCGAAGCGTTCGATCAGCCAGCAGCAGTTGGATCAAGCAATCGATCAGGCACGAGACATCGTGGTCACCTGTGATTCGATTGACCTATCCCAAGCGGAGGTCGTGTAATGTTTCATAGTCCCTGGCTTCTATCGTTGTTGATTCTCGTTCCTATCTTCGGGTGGTACCTGGTGAGAGGCAGTCGCAAGACTGCAGTATCGTTCAGCTCGATTGACGTTGCAGAGCAAATTAGGCCGTCACTGCGACAGCGACTCGCATGGGTTCCTGCAGCACTGACGCTGATGACGGTGACATTGATGATTATCGCTTTGGCTCGGCCGCGGGACGGTCGAGAACATACAGTCGTTGAATCGGAGGGAATTGCGATCGAGATCGTCGTCGACCGTTCCGGCAGTATGCAAGCGATGGATTTCAAAATCGATGGTGAACACGTGGACCGGCTCACGGCGATCAAGAATGTCGCAAGCACCTTCATTGCTGGCGACCAAGACCAGGCCCGGCTATCAGGTCGCATCAGCGATCGCGTCGGCTTGATCACGTTCGCCGGGTATGCAGATGCGGTAACGCCGCCGACGTTGGATCACACTTTTCTGATCTCACAGTTGAATCAATTGCAAATCGTCACTGATCGCCGTGAAGATGGTACAGCTATCGGCGATGCCATTTCCTTGGCGGTCGAAAAGCTCAACACGCTGGACGACCGAAAGGAAGAAAAGGTGAAAAGCAAGGT
The DNA here is from genome assembly GCA_013002105.1 of Pirellulaceae bacterium. The sequence continues at coordinate 8,848 of JABDKS010000935.1, forward strand.
GGTTATTCTGCTTACCGATGGAGAGAACAATGCCGGAGAATTTGATCCCGACCAAGCCGCGGAACTTGCCAAGAAAATGGGAATCCGAATCTATACAATTGGCGTCGGGACACGCGGACAAGCACCGGTGCCGGTACCAAGTCGAATCACTGGCCGACAGGTCATTCAATGGATGCAAGTCAATATCGACGAAGCGACTTTGCAAAAGATTGCCGCTACCACTGGCGGACAGTACTTTCGCGCCACTGACACCGAATCGTTGAAATCGATCTATCAAGAAATCGACCAACTGGAAAAGACGAAGGTCGAGACACAGAATTTTGTGGACTATCGAGAGCTTGCGATTGAGCCGATGCAATTGGGAGGCTGGACAGTTCCACCCCTGGTTCTTATCGCAATGGTGCTGCTGTTTGTTCGGCAAATACTCAGTCAGAGCCTTTTTCGGCAATTTGCACAATGAGGGCGCACATCTTCATGGACATTCAATACGGAAACCTAGCACATCTGAACTGGCTCTGGTTGATTGCGATTTGTATCGCCGTGTGTGTCTTGGCGGTGGCGTTGACACGTCGGGCGAGGACACGATTCGCAACCAGCAATTTGTTGCCGCGATTCTTGCCACCATCGAACGAGCGGCGTTTGATCGTCAGCACACTCCTGGTCTCCATGTCGCTGGCACTCATGACGATTGCCTTGGTCGACATCCGCTGGGGTAAGGTTTGGCGAGAAGTACCGCAAAAGGGTATTGAGGTCATGTTTGTGCTGGATGTTTCTCGGTCGATGCTTGCCGAAGATGTTCATCCGAATCGTCTGGAGCGAGCTAAACAACAGATCAAGGATACGTTAGACGAAATGGCAGGCGATCGGGTGGGTCTGATCGTCTTCGCCGGTGATACGAGGCAATTGATTCCATTGACGAGTCACTACGACGATTTCAAACAAGGACTCGAATCAGTCGGAACATACAGCATTCGCAGGGGTGGCTCGCGACTGGGCGAAGCCATCGAAACTGCCGCAAATGGTTTCTTGAGCAAGACGAACGACCACAAAGCGATGATCGTTTTGACCGATGGCGAGGACCAGGAAAGTAGACCGATCGACGCCGCCAAGAAAGCCTATGCGGATCACGGTATTCGGATTTTTACAATCGGGTTGGGTGACGACCTACGTGGTGCGAGAATTCCCGATCGATCAGAAACCGATGGTCGTTACGTCCAGCACGAGGGTGAGCAGGTGTGGTCGAAAATGGACGGCGAGGTCTTGGGGCAGATCGCGGCTTCGTCCAATGGTGCCTACATCCCAGCCGGAACCAAATATGTCGACATGGCTGATGTCTACCACCGTTACATTGCGGACGTCCCACCACAGGAGTTTGACACTGCCAAAATCCACGCGTACGAAGCAAGGTTTCAATGGGTCTTAGCGGTTGCCTTGATCTTGCTGATCATCGAAATCTGGTGGAGCAACCGGAATCAATCGTTGGCTGTTGAAGCCAACGCGGTCGGTATTGTGCGACAGGATGTCAATTCGTCATCCCCACAAGATGAACAAAGGAACGCGGCATGATCAGCAGGCTATACGCGAACCGTATTGACGCCGATGAATCCCATTTGCG
>JABDKS010000947.1 GCA_013002105.1 Pirellulaceae bacterium
TTGCAAGATTGCTCAGTTCAGGTGCGGCGCGGCGATATTTTCGGCCTACTCGGACCCAACGGGGCGGGGAAAACGACCCTCATCCGTCTGCTGCTCGGCTACCTGCATCCCACCGGCGGACGTTGTACGGTGGCTGGCATCAACCCCGAGTCCGATGGCGTCGCCGTACGTCGGCAAGTCAGTTACCTGCCTGGCGAAGCACGCTTGCCCCGACACATGCGGGGCGATGGTGTGCTGAAATTCTTTGCTCAAATGCACCCGAGCGGAAATTTGCAAAAGAGCGTCGCGATCGCCAACCGATTGGAACTCGATTTGCGGTGCCGTGTCGCATTCATGTCGACCGGAATGCGACAGAAACTTGCATTGGCCGCAGTCATGGGTCCGGCAACGCCGCTTTTAATCCTGGACGAACCAACCGCCAATTTGGATCCCACTGTACGTGGCGAAGTCCTTGATTTGGTCAAAGAAGCGCGCAACGAAGGTCGCACCGTCATGTTCTCGTCCCACGTGTTAAGCGAAATCGAGGAGACCTGTAACTTTGTGGCCTTTTTGCGGCAGGGACATCTGGCACATGAATTGAAAATGTCCGATTTGTTTCAACGCCATCGAATCACGGCACAGATCCCCAGCGTTGAACCCGTCGTTCCTGACCATTGGAGTGACGATGTGGCGATCACCCAATGTGACGGCCATCTGCAGATCGATACGGCCGGTGACCTGGCCCGCTTTTTATCTTGGATCGACTCGTTGCAGCTTACTCATGTGCGTATCGAGCCACTCGGTTTACGAAGTGTCTACGACGCCGTGCATGCGGGCCAGGAGGTGGCGGTTTGATCCATCGAATCATGATCAAAAAGTACATCGGTCAGTCTGCATTACTGTTCTGGTCCTGCGCGGCGATCTTGTTCCTATTCGCATGGGTGCGTGTTTGGGTAGGCACATTTTTTAACCTCAGCCAATACAAAGCGATCCTGGACCAACTGACGCAGTTCGAACATTTCGCGCCGATCGAGTTCTCCGCCTTGATGAGCTACGCCGGGCAAGTAGCGCTCGTCTACGACGAACCGATCGTGATCCTTTGCGTGGTGATTTGGTCGGTCGCCCGTGGTAGCGATGTGATCAGTGGCGAATTGGGGCGCGGGACACTAGAGATGCTCCTTTCGCAACCGATCAGCCGCACGCGATTGCTTTTGTCTCATGCAACCGTATCGATTCTCGGATTAGCATTGCTGTGCTTGCTGGTTTGGGCGGGCATCGGATTGGGAGTGCACACCAATACGGTTGACGAAGAAATCCCGCCGCCCCAAGTCACCATTCCGATCTTCAACTTCGATATTCCACTTTCGATGGGCGAGCCCATTGTCGAAAAGGTTCCGTTGAGCGAGCGAGTTGATGTACGTACGTATGCTGCTCCAACATTTCATTTGTTTTCGTTTGGATTTTTCATTCTTGCGCTGGCAACCTTCTTTAGCAGTTTGGATCGCTATCGCTGGCGTACCGTGGGGGGTGTCGTCGGTGTGTATATCATCCAGTTGGTGATGTTTGGATTGGGAAAAGCAGCAAAATCATTGGACTGGTTACTGAACATTAGTTTCTTTAGCTGTTACAAGCCCCAGAAAATGGCAGCGATCGTATCGGACAACGGTTTGATGGGTCCCTGGAGTTTGACCCAAGTCGCTCCCGAAACCGTTTTACCACCGTTGGTTTATCCGCTGATTCTGTTAACACTGGGAGTTATCTTTTATGGGGCTGCCGCTTTGCACTTTCAACGCCGCGATCTGCCGGCCCCTTTGTAACGCACATGAATTCACTGCTAGCTGGAATCGACCTGGGCGCGACGACGATCAAAATCGCGTTGGCCGAATCGAATGGTCGGTTGGTCGCACAAGAGATCATTCCCACGGAATCACACGCTGGCCCCGATGTGGTGCTCTCACGCATCTGCGGTGCCGTCGATCGCATGCGGGAATCACAGAACGCCAGCTTGGACGCGATCGGCATGGGGGTCCCTGGCCTCGTCGATGTGCTCACCGGCGTGACAAAATTCTTGCCAAATCTGGAAACTCAGTGGCGCGACGTGGAGGTCGGTGCGAAGCTTTCGCAGTGCTTTGGTTGCTCGACTCGTGTCCTCAATGATGCCAGAGCAGCGACACTTGCGGAACTGAAATTCGGCCACGGCACCAAACGCCCCGACACGACACTCGCGTTTTTTTCCGTTGGCACGGGCATCGGCGGAGGCGTGGTGATCGCTGGCAGGTTGTTACTCGGTCCGATGGGAACCGCTGGCGAATTGGGCCATCAAACGATCGTCGCAGACGGCCCCCGTTGTGGTTGTGGTAACCATGGATGCCTGGAAACTCTCGCCAGTGGTCCCGCGATCGAGGCCGAAGGCCAGCGATTGATGCAGATGGGGTTGGCACCCAAACTGCACGAACTGGTCGACGGCAATGCGGAACGAGTCGATTGTAAGATGATGGTAACGGCAGCCAATGCGGGCGACGAATCGGTCGCCGAAGCCATCGATCGGGCTGCTCGATTCATCGGGATCGCGGCCGCCAATGTGGTGACCATTTTGCATCCCGACATGATCGTCTTGGGCGGCGGAGTCGCAGAGATCGGCGATCGATTGATTCAGGGCGTTTCCAATCAGATCCGCCAACGCGTGGGAATGTTTCCAGCCGACAAAATTCAGGTCGTCCGCTCCCAACTGGGAGAGAAAGCCGGGTTGTTGGGAAGCGTCGCACTAGCAATCAGCGTCGCCGCCCAGGACGAAACGAAAGTACCCGAGTAGTGCGGAACTGGTTGCCTGTGACTGGGGATCAACACGACTGGGCATCGCCCCATCAGTTCGACAATCTCGGCGCCGAATAACCTTGCTGCCGAATTTTTTGGAGCAGTTTTTGTAGCTCGTCAACTCGCTGGGGATGTTTGGCCGCCAGATTATTCCGCTGCCCGATATCCTCCGACAAGTTATACAATTCGACCGCCGCGGAATCATCCGGCGGGTACTGATGCTTGGTCTCCCAGGCTTGATTGCGACCGCTAACGTACCCCGTCTTGCCGTCGATCAGCAACCAATCGCCATGGCGAATCGCATAGTGATCGACATAGGTGTTGTGTACGTGAGTGGTTCGGGCCGTTTCGGTTTGTCCTGATAAGACTGGCAGCAGATCATAGGAGTCTTCTGCCGCGTCGTCCGGTAGCGATACGTTCAGATGCGACGCGAGTGTGCCCATGATGTCGATTTGCGATACCAGTGCGTCGGATACGCTGCCGGGATCGGTAACACCGGGCCATTTGATGATCATCGGAACGTGATGGCCCCCTTCGTAAATATCCCGTTTGAGACCACGAAACGGTGTCGACGACCAGTGATCAAATTTGGCATCGCGTGCATACGCGTAGCGTTCGGGACCATTGTCGGCACTGAAAATAACAACGGTATTGTCCGCTTGTCCGGACGCCTGTAATGCGGCAAGCAATTGGCCACAGGCATCGTCGGTTTCGAACACAAAGTCACCGTAGGGGCCGGCATCGGATTTTCCGTCGAACTGATCGTTGGGAATAATCGGCGCATGAGGTGACGGAAATGCGAAGTACAGAAAGAATGGCTGGTCGCTGTCCTTTTGTGCCTCCAAAAACGCAACGCCTCGCGCCGTCGTCGTGGGTATGTTTTGATAGGGATCCCAGTCGGATACCATCGGCCCGGGACGACATTCCCAGTTTCCTTCCTTGATGGGTCGCCACTTGGCCGAATCCATCATCACGTCGGGTGCTTTTTGAACGCGATCGTTTTCGATCCAACAGTAGGGTGGAAAATTAATCACCGTGTCGCCAAAGTACGAATCGAATCCATGAGCGAGCGGACCGTCGGGTATCGACTGACTCCAGTCGAAGGCATCAGGACCAAACGTTCTCCGTTTTCCGGAACCCATCGGTTTCGCATTCGGTTTCTTGATGGCATCCCAATCCCAACCCAGGTGCCACTTCCCGATCGCCGCTGTCTTGTAACCCTTTTCCTTCAACATCTCGGGCAACGTCATTCGGTCGGGCTGAAAAACCGAACCACCCAGGGCATTGACGATGCCATGAAAGTCACGCCAATGGTGACGTCCGGTTAACAAGGCGTAGCGACTGGGCGTGCAAATCCCCGACGATGAGTGCGCGTCGGTAAATCGCATCCCCTCGCGAGCCAACTGATTCAATTGGGGCGTCGGAATCTTGGATTCAGGATTCAGCACGCCCAAGTCGCCAAATCCAAGGTCATCGGCGTACAAGATCAGAATGTTTGGACGACCGGCCTCGGCCGCGAGCAGCGAAGTGGGAAACAATACAAGAATCAGTGCAAAATATCGCGTGTTCATGAGCCATTGGATGCAAAGGAGGGAGATCAAGACGCTCGAATTGTATCTGGTCCCTAACGGACCGGTGGAATATTGGTCTGTAGCGACAGCTGGCATCGTGCCGACGCCAACGGAATTCGCTATGAAGAGTCAAGTTGCCGCGATTGGCCCGATAGAATCATCGCCGCGTTCGCCAAGACCTGCAAGGTTTCTGATTTCCGACGAACATTCCAAAGTCCAACGCCGCAAAATTCGCTAGAATCGGCTGATCGGATCGACGAAACTCTGAGTGGTGGGGAACACTGTGCGAGTTGCAATTTTGGTAGGCATGACGTTGAGTTTTCTCTCAATGGAGTTGCCAAGGGAAGCCGCGGCGGAGAAGCCGTCGAGCAACAAGTCATCTACATCGAATCAGCGATTGTTCGAACCAGGTTCGTCTCGCCTGGCAAAGATCCTGCTTGGCCGTAACGAGGCGCGTCGTCAGCAGGCCCTGGCTCCGCTGCAACATGATGTGGCAGCCAGGCTCAATGCGATTGACGAACTGATCTACGTGCTGGAGGCTCACGCACAACAGGTTGCCAATGGACGTGAATTGGCACCCAGTACGGTTGAAGTCGTCGAATTGCTGGCCACCATCAACCGTGACCGAGCTCATC
>JABDKS010000949.1 GCA_013002105.1 Pirellulaceae bacterium
CACGCTGTCGCGGGAGGGTCGGTGGTGAGCCTAAGCGAGCCAACGGGGAGGGCGAACAGAAGACGTTGATCGCCCTCCCCGTCACACTCGCTAAAGCTCGGTGCCGACCCTCCCACGGAAGAGTCTCTATTTCATGGATGATTTAGCGCGTGGGAGGGTGAATTAAAGAAGCTATTAATCAGCAGACTTGTGGGTAAAGACAAGGGTAGAACCGGCCCTACTTATTGACACAACATTGATCGATAGACACAACTCTATCGGTTGCTTTGGCAGTCGTTTTATCGCAGTGGGATTTTCTGTGCGTTTTCCGGCAGCCCACCTTCCTGCAGCACACCGATTGGCTACGCTCGAATCTTGTCGACCTGTGTCGTCTTGCGTTTCTCCGGACCAATCTTTTCTTTGGCATCCATGGCGGTCAACATGGTGTTGTAGACGTCGATCCCTTCAGCCTTGACGTCCATAATTTGACCCGTCTTAAAGCGTCCATTGGCTCCGGTAATCGCATGGAAAACTCCCGAGAGTTCTCGTTTGACATCGTTGTGACGCCCGTCACCCGATTCGGTACTGATGGTAATGCACGAGTTTTCTAAGATCGCCTTACCGTTGCCCTCTTTGCTTTGGTCCAATCGATTCAAAAAATACGCCACTTCTCGCATCTTCATGTGCGCGTGGGCACGCAGTTGCTCGTTCTTCTTACCGGGATTGAATCGGTGCCACCATTCGTGGCTGCAACCACCTGAACCCGATTTCCCGAGTTCTTTTTCGTCGTTGAACGTGTAGACCAAACGGCCGTTGTACTTGTAGTCACCGGTGACCCGCAGACGTTCGCCCGCGGCCAAGAAAGTGATCGAACCGAAACGAACGCGATCCAACTCGATCGCCAACGCGTACAGATCCGCCATCAAACGCCATTCTCGTGTCAGATCATCAATTTTCATGTCGATCCCTTCGCCACCGGGATCGGCTTTGCCACCGTGCAACAGATGCGAACGCGGTGGTAGCTGCGGTGCATTGGGATCGTGCTGCTGCATCTCGTAGGCGCGCTGCTCGAATTCTCGAATTCGCTCCAAGTGATCCGAGACGCGGGCTCGTGACGCAGAACCCAGCGGCGAGTTTTTGCCGGTGTAAAACTTGTATTGATCGACAACCGAATCGAGCACGCTACGTTTGAGACGCAAGTCGCGTTTGTCGCCGGTCTCCGCCATTTTTCCAAACACACGGTCAAACAGGTCACGCGGTTTTTCTTGGATGGTCGCCGCGACCGTTCCGTCGTCGTTGTAACTGTGGACGTAGCGGCTGATGCGACTGCGGCGAAAGAACGTTCCGCCGATCAAGGTGGGGACCATTCCCGCTGGCATCCCCTTTGGATAGTGCGACTTGCGAATCACTTGATCGATCGATGGACCGCCCGACTTGGCTTCGCCGTTGGGTGGTTGCGCCGTGAACGCACCCGAGGCTCCGTCGAAATGCGCATTGATACCCGATTCGTCACAACGCACTTGATCGACCTGCCGCATGATCAGCAACTTGTCGCTTAATGGTTTCAACGGCTCCAGCACGCCATCGAAACCCTCGGTCTGCAACGGAGCTGGAATCCCTAGACCAAAGAAAACGTTAAACGCGCGGACCGGCGCGTCGGCTGTCGGAGTCGCCGCCGTTGCGGTCGACAACATCATCTCCTCCAACAGTGGCAAACCGATCGTCGCGGCGCCGGCACTGCGCAGCAAGGTTCGTCGATTGATTCGCTTGGTCATCGGTGGGATCTCCTTGAAGGAACGCTCGGCTGAGCGTCAAGGTGTTTTCGACCCGGCTGAATTACCAGTAGGGTCGGGCGGGTCTTAATCGTTTATTGTGATTCCGTTCTGGTCTTTTGTACCAGATCACTGGCAACAATGGCAGAAATCAATGCCTGATACGTGCCCCCGTTCTTGTCTGCCACCGAATGGATCTGGCTCACCGCCGGAGCATCGTCAGCCAACAGGGGCCGACCCAAAGCGAATTGCGTCACTTTCCAGGTCAAACTCTCTTTGACCCGCTCGCTGGTGGCAAGCAACTCCATCAGTTCGGCCGAAGTCTGAAAACGGGTCGGTTTTGCCTCCCCGGGGATCAGCAACTCGCCGTCTTCTCGCAGCTTGTTTCCGTGCTCGTCGACTTCGTGAAACGCTCCCAATCCATCGAACTTCTCAAGCCCGAACGCCAGGGGTTCAAACTTACTGTGGCACCCGCCGCAGGCAGTATTGCTCAGACGTTCCTGCGCGATCGAACGTTGACTCAATCCGGGCTCACTGGCAACGGGCGTCGTGTCGACACACGGTGGTGGATCTTTCACGACGCCGCGCAATAACTCATGCAGCACCAATAACCCGCGTGTCACCATCGACGCATCGTCACCACCAACCGTCAAAACGCTGCCTTGTGTCAACAGACCGCCGCGCGCCGGTGTGCTCTGTAGGTCATAACGCTCCAACCCACTGCCGCGGGGTGACAAACCGTAGTGTTTGGCCAAGCGGGGTGTCGCAAAGGTCACTTGTGCGTTCAGCAGATCGGCCATGGGACGTCGCTGATTCCATAAGACTTCTTCGGCAAAAGCCAACGTCTCGGCTCGCATGTCCTGAGCTAACGATTCGCTCCAAGCAGGAAACCGTTTCGCGCTGGGCCTCATGTTGTTCATGCGAGGAAGATTCAACCACTGTGAAACGAACTCCAAAGATTGTTTGACTGCACGAGGGTCGTTTAACATTCGATCCACTTGTGCTTGCACTGCGGACGGGTCCGTCAATTCTCCTGAACTGGCCGCCCGAAATAATTCCGCGTCAGGCGACGACCCCCACAGGATGTAGCTCATCCGATTCGCCAACTCGTACTCGCCCACTTGCCATAGATCACCGTCACCGAGTTGATTTTCGATGCGGTAGATAAATCGGGGAGACTGCAACATGGCTTGGATCACATAGCCGATCGCTTCGTCAACGTTTCCGCCGGCGCTGGCAACCGTTGTGGAAACGCCACGATACAAAACTACTTCGTGCTCCTCCAACGGACCGCGTAGAATCCATTTGCCCATTTCGGTGATCAAACCTCGCATGTCGTCATCGGTCATCGAAAGCCGATTGCGGAATCGCTTGGCAAACGTCCGTGTCTGCATGCGACCGACGATGATCTCGGCCAATCGTGCATACGCATCGACGTGTTGCAGATCGACATTCAAGTTGTATGCGGTATTGCTGAAACCGTCAGCGCGCATATCGGGTGGCAAAATTTCTCGAGCCTCCTTGTCGATATCGACATCCAATGTCGATCGCACGGTTTCGATGTATTCGGAAACCGTCAATCGCTGTAACCAGTTTTCTCGTGTTCGTCCTTCGTGCACATAAACGGCTGGATCGATCAAATCCAACGTCCAATCTGCGCCGGCATCAATCCACTTCTTCAACGCGGCTTTTTCATCGGTCGAAAGCGGCGGACGATCCTGTGGCATCTCGTCGGACTCGACCGCCTGCCAGACCAAACTTTCGCTCGCATTTTTGGCAACAATCCCCCTACCACTGTCGCTTTCGCTTTCGCCAAACGCCGACTCCTTGCGGGCCAGATTCAATCCACCTTCGCGCGTCGATGAATCGTGACATTCCAAGCAATGTTTGGAAATCAACGGCGCGATCTCTGTCTCGAACAAATGTGCCGCTGGCGATTTGCGAACGATCAACTCACGCGTCGTCGTTCCATTGATTCCTGCGCGATAGTTCTTCTGGACTTCGCCAGCAGTCAGATCGCGGTTGTAAAGCGCGACCAGATAAAACGTTCCCAACCATGGGCGACCGCCGTTGAGTTCATCAGCCAGAGCGAACGCGAAGCCATTGTCCCAACTCTTCAAGTCACCGCCCACGTCACGCTTGGCGATTTCTTTTCCATCAACATAGATACGTGCTGTCCCACCACGACTGCGTGTGAAAACGACGTGCTGCGTTCGCGTCTTGACGGTTCGACTGGGCGTGGCGGTAGCCGGGATACCGTTGGTACTGGTCGACGC
>JABDKS010000966.1 GCA_013002105.1 Pirellulaceae bacterium
TCGTTGGGCGTTGGATGTCGGAAGACCGCGATTTAGCGACACAGGTGAGTTCGAAGGCTATGTTGGCAGTGTGATTGACGTTCATGAGCGGCACGAAGCGCAATTGAAAATGCGAGCGGGCGAAGAACGTTTGCGTCTGGCTGCCGAGTCAACTGGATTCGGCGGCTATGACTACGACATCCAAGGCGGAACAGGCGTTTGGACTTCGGCAACGTACCAGATCTTTCAGCTACCCGACTCTGAACCAATCACCTGGGACCGGTTCGTTTCAATGATCGATCCCAGGGACGTCGACACGGTCACTGCCAGATTCGAATCTTTGCAGCATCCCGATGCCGTACCGAGTCATTCCTACGAGTACAGGATCGTTCGACCGGATCAGCAACTGCGTTGGCTGTCTGATTCGGGCTGCGTCTTTCAAACACAGGATGTTGCCGACGTTGCGCCCATTCGATTGATCGGTACGATCCAAGACATCACCGAGCGAAAAGCGTTTGAGGCATCACTTGAACAGGCGAAACGGATGGCGGAAGCCGCGAACCGGTCGCGTGGCGAATTTCTTGCCAACATGTCGCACGAAATCCGAACACCCATGGCAGCGATTCTGGGACACGCCGATATCCTGCGTGAGCACCTGCAAAACCCCGACAATGTGCAGCTTGTCGAAACGATCCGACGCAATGGCAACTTCTTGTTGAACATCATCAATGACATCCTGGATCTATCAAAAATCGACGCAGGCAAAATGGAAATCGCCCTGCAGCGGACGCGGCCCGATGCGGTGGTCGCCGAAGTGAGATCGCTGATGGATGTCAGGGCGGCGGAAAAAACTCTCCCCTTGAATATCGAATTCAATGGACCGGTGCCCGAGTTTGTCCACACGGATCCTGTTCGACTACGACAGATCCTGCTCAACTTAATCGGCAACGCCATCAAATTTACCGATGATGGTGAAGTGAGAATGGAAATCCGGTACGACTCAGGCCTTTTGTCGTTCGACGTCATCGACACCGGAATTGGCATCAAGCCGGAGGCAACGCATTTGCTGTTCGAGCCCTTCGTCCAGGCCGATAATACGAGTACACGAAGCTTTGGCGGGACGGGCTTGGGACTTGCAATTTGCAAACGGCTTGCTCAAGCACTCGGCGGCGATGTGTCGGTAGAAAGCGAGTACGGCAAAGGCAGTCGGTTTACATTGTCAATCAATGCCACTGCGGACGGTCCACTGGTCGAGCCAAATTTGAGCGAGACCCCGGCAACACAATCGAAATCGCAGTCCGTTCACATCAAAGGAACCATCCTGGTAGTGGATGACCGGCGCGATATCCGATTTCTGGCTCAGCACTTTATCGAGAAATCCGGGGGAAACGTCGTTTCGGCGACAAATGGTCAGGAAGCAGTGGATTTCATGTTCAACAAGGAATCGCCACGTGTTGACCTGATCGTGATGGATATGCAGATGCCAGTGATGGACGGCTACACCGCTGTCTCGGAACTTCGTCGACGGGGCGTCGATATTCCAATCATTGCTTTGACGGCGAACGCAATGAAGAGCGATCGCGACGAATGTTTGGCCGCTGGATGCACCGATTACACAACTAAGCCGATCGATAGCCAGGTGTTATTGCAGATGATCGAGCGATTATTGTCGTAGCGCCGCGACCATAGTTTGGGAACGATGGCTGCTGTGTCGCCGGTAATTGACGGGCAGGTTTGGACCGAACAGACTGTAACCGCCAGTTGCCAGAACGCTTCGACAACAATGTATCCCTGACCGGTTTACTGACCCTAGTTGCGTCGTTGTCGACAGAAATGAATTCGACGTTACGGATCCAACTTTCGCGACTTACGCTATCACGATTCGCCAACCAAACGAGTTGACCATGATGCCAGTGCGAGCCAGCTTTGTGACTGCGACCCTGCGGTCATTGTCGATTCTGTTTGACCGCGACAGGCTTATGTCCGGCAGAATCACCGATCGTATTGTCCTGGCCGCGTTCGTAGTGTTTGTATATACATTTTCACTCGCCACGTCCGCGACCGCCGAGCGACCGAACATCGTTTTGATCATGACCGATGATATGGGATACGGTGATCTGGGCGTGACCGGTAATCCCGTGATCCAAACACCGAACATCGACGCGTTGTCGGCTCGCAGTGCATCGATGTCAACGTTCTATGTCAGCCCCGTTTGCGCGCCCACACGCGCCAGCCTGATGACCGGTCGTTACAACTATCGAACGCGTTGTATCGATACCTACATTGGCCGTTCCATGATGGAGCCGACCGAGATCAC
>JABDKS010000359.1 GCA_013002105.1 Pirellulaceae bacterium
CCGAAGCTGTGAATCCGCCGCGTGACGCGGTCGCGCCCAGCGGCCCGCGTGTACCGTTTTTGTATCAATGACGAAACACCGTTGTATTGTGACTGCGATTTAAACCTGCAGTGCCGTTTCACCACTACCTCCCACAGTTGATTATCGATGCGTCCCAACGCGATTTTCTTGGTTGCTGCACTCGCTGTCGTCTGCAGTTCCCCCTGTCCCACTGATGCGGACGACCACCAACACGGTGATCATTCATCGACTGAACACGGCGCGACGGCAAAAGCCGAACCGCCTACGGTGTTTTTGGACAAGAGCCCACGTATTGTCGCCTACCAACTCAAGCGTCTGGACAACCAACGTTTGCTGATGGTCGAGCGAAAGACCGATGATGCCAAATACATTCCGGTCTACGAAGCGATCTTGTCGCGGCCAGGCATGTCGCCGCAGTACCAGGAGGAGTCGGTAGCAGCCTTGGCAAAGCTGCGTGACAGTGATGCGGCGACCGAATTGATCACTGCAATCGGACAGCTAAGTGCGGACAATTCAGGTGACCGACGCACGATTATCGGGCTTGCCCAGATGCTGCTCAAACAGCCTGCCGAGGTGCTGTCAGCCAACGCAGCGGCGCTTTCGCAGGCCACCGAGTCCGATGGTGGCTTGCAGCGCGCGATCGGATATGCGGGGCTGATGGTCGCCGGAAAACAGTCGGATGCCTGGTCGGCGGCCAGTCGTGGTGACGATGCGGTGCTTGATTATCTGGCTGCCGTTCCGCTGCTGCCAAAGGCTCCGATGAGATCCAAGCTACGCGACCGGGTCGTCCAGTTGGTCCAAAGCGATTCGGTGGATGTTAAGAAATCGGCGATCAAGGCACTTTCCTCGATCCCCGCTGACCAAGATCAAACATTCGAATTGGTTGCACCATTTGTTTCTCACGATTCCACCCGTGACGCCGCGGTGCGAACCTTGTTGAGCGTTCCGAAAAAGAGTCGCAGCGAAGCCACCAGCGGACAATTGGTAGCCACACTGGTCAAACATGCCGAAGACACACCGCCGAAAGATCGAACGACCGATGCATTCATCGACGCGATGCAATTAGCGGATCAATTGATGGCCAAAATTCCGACGCCCGACGCCAAGGCCTATCGGGCGCGATTGCGTGAAGTGACTGTGCGAGTGGTGAAGATCAAAACGGTCGAGGAAGAAATGCGATACGACGTCGCCTACTTTGCCGTCGAAGCCGGCAGTGATGTGCAGATCGTGTTGGAAAACCACGACTTGATGCCGCACAACTTGGTCATCACCACTCCTGGTTCGCTCAAGGAAGTTGCTAACGAGGGACTCCAAGTGGGACCGCGGGGCGGTTGGAAGGGTCTGCCGTACGTCCCTGAATCCGACAAGGTGCTCGAGGCGACGACGATGTTGCAGCCCGACAAGTCAGAGCGTTTGACGTTTCGGGCGCCGACCGAGCCGGGCGAATACCCCTACGTTTGCACGTTCCCACAACACTGGTATCGAATGTATGGGGTCATGGTCGTCGTCAAAGATTTGGACGAATGGAACAAGAACCCGGTCGAGCCGGCCAACCCAATTGGTAGTAATCGATCGTTCGTTCAGGCCTGGACGGTCGATGATCTGAAGGACGAGCTGGAAACCGGGCTGCGGGGGCGAACCGCATCGATCGGACAGAAAATTTTCGAAGAAGCTTCGTGTAAAGGTTGTCACAAGGTTCAAGGTCAGGGTGGAGTGATCGGCCCCGAATTGACAGATGTCTTTACTCGTTTCAAAGGCGATCGAGTCGCGGTCTTACGCGAAATTCTTGATCCATCGCATAAGGTCGATGCAAAGTATCAAATGCAGCTGATCTTGACCGTCGACGGGAAAACCCTGTCTGGAATCGTGCTCAAGGAAGACGACGACAATGTTACCTTGATGGCCAATCCAGAGGCCAAAGAGCCGACGCTCGTCCCGCAAGACGACATCGAAGAAATGTTGCCGGCAAAGAATTCCATGATGCCAAAAGCGTTGATGGATCAGTACACCAAAGACGAACTGTTCGAGATGATGGGCTATTTGGAAAGCGTCAACCCGAAGTAGTACAGATGACGTCAGTCGTGGTCATCGCTCATGGCCCGATCGAACCGCGCAAAAAAAGCACAGCGAGTTGAACCTCGCTGTGCTTTTTTGTTGGTGAATGAGTTGCGTCCGACCTAGCGCAATTTTAGTTTTCTCGTAGGCCAGGACCTGTCCTGGCACAGCTGCGCCAGGACAGGTACAGGCCTAAGAGAAAACTAAAATTTCTTTAGTCGGACGCAAATAATTAACCAACAAAAAA
>JABDKS010001074.1 GCA_013002105.1 Pirellulaceae bacterium
AGCGACATGATTGTCGCGCTGATCACGCCACCAATTACGACAGTAGCGAGTGGTCGCTGAACTTCAGCGCCCATGCCTGTGTTGAGGGCCATCGGAAGGAACCCGACGGCGGCCACTAGAGTCGTCATCAGGACTGGCCGTAATCGTGTGAGGGCAGCAGTTTCGACTGCGTCTTCAAGTCCCATGCCCTGTCGTCGAAGGCGACCGATCGTCGATACCAACAGCATGTCGTCTAGTACCGCCACGCCGGAAAGTGCGATGAATCCGATTGCCGCCGAAATCGAGAATGGCATGTCTCGTATCCAGAGGGCGATGATCCCTCCGGTCCAAGCAAATGGGACGCCCGTAAAGACTCGGACCGAATCGACGATATTGTTGTACGTCATGTAGAGGAGGACGAAAATCAAAACGAGGGCGATCGGCACGACAACCATCAGACGGCGGCGAGCGCTGATCAAGTTCTCGAACTGACCGCCCCATTCGAGGTGATAACGGCCGGCAGGCAGTTTCACTTCCTCTTCGATTCGACGCTGTGCCTCGGCGACGAAACTGCCCAGGTCTCGCCCGCGAACGTTGCTGGAGATGTTGATTCGACGATAGCCCCATTCACGGGTAATTGTGGACGGTCCTTCGATGACGGTGATATCGGCGAGCCTGGATAAGGGAATGCGTTGACCGGAAGCGGTAGTGAGTTGAATTGCACCAATCGCCCGCGGGCTTGATCGCATCTTTTCCGGCAGTCGGACCACTAGTGGAAATCGAAGCTGACCCTCGAATACGTCACCGAGATCAAAACTACCCAACGATTCAACGAGGTCGAGCACTTGCTTTGAAGAGACTCCATATCGAGCGATTTCATCTTGCTTGACTTTGATTTGCAATACCGGCTGTCCAGTGATTTGTTCGACTGCAACATCAGCATTTCCCTCGATGGATCGCAGCACGCGTTCGATGTCTTCAGCTTTCTCCACCAGTACATCGAAATCGTCACCGAACAGTTTCACCGCTACGTCGGACCGAACGCCGCTTATCATTTCGTTCAGTCGCATCTCAATGGGCTGCGTCATGGCGATGCGTTGCCCGGGCATTTCCCGAAGCGTCTCCTGCACCTTTTGCGTCAACTCCGCCTGCGTTGTCGCTTTTGTCCAGGTACTGCGCGGCGTGAGCGTGACGAATAAGTCCGTGAGTTCGATACCCATCGGGTCTGTTGCAACCTCGGCACTACCGATGCGGCTCCAAACGTGCTCCACCTCATCTGGAAACTCAGACAGAATCGCCTTCTCCATTTGCGAGTTGTACCGAATCGACTCGTCCAAATCGGTTCCTGCCAGTCGCACGACATTGATAGCCAACGCGCCTTCGGACAACTTGGGTACGAACTCTGAACCAAGATTCGGCGCAATCAGGCCGAATGCGACGACTAATACGCAAAGAGCAAATCCGATTACGGCTGTTTTTTGGTGCATCGTGAAATGCAGGATTGGTTGATAGACTTTCTTTGCCAAACGAATAAGCCATGGCTCTCGTTCTTGGATTCGCTTTGGCAAGAAATAGCTAGCCAACACCGGCATCAGGGTTAGCGACATGATCATCGAGCCTCCCAAGGCGAAAATCACCGTGAGCGCCATCGGGCGAAATAGTTTTCCTTCAACACCCGTGAGCGTCAGAATCGGCAAGTAGACGATCATGATGATCAGCTCACCGAACATGGTCGGCTTTCGAACTTCGATCGCTGCGTCTCGGATAACGTCTAACTTCGTTTTCCCCGTTGGGATGCCGTGCGACATTTTACGTACGCAATTCTCAACCATGACGACTGAGCTATCGACGACCAGACCAAAATCGATCGATCCAAGACTCAACAAGCTCGCAGCAATGCTGAAGCGAAGCATGCCGGAAAAGGCGAACAACATCGATAACGGAATCGCCAAGGCAACAATAAGCCCAGCTCTTAGGTTTCCGAGAAACAAGAACAGGATCGCGATGACCAGCAAGCCACCTTCGAATAGGTTCTTTTGAACCGTTTCGATGACATAATCGACTAACTCCGTACGGTCGTAAACGGTTTCAATCTCGACGCCAGGAGGAAGCGTGGATTTGATTTCCTCCATCTTTGTCTTGAGTTTGTTCGTAACTTCGTGGCTGTTTTCACCCATGAGCATGAAGCCAAGGCCATAAACGACTTCGCCTTGGCCATCAGCAGTTACAGCTCCACGACGTATCTCATGCCCGATTTCAACATTGGCGACATCTCGCACGCGGATCGGCACTCCATCGTTGGCTTTGATGACGATGTTCTCGATCTGCTCGATATTGACTGTTCGGCCGAGCCCGTGGACCAATAACATCTGGCTATTTTGCGTGATGTTGCCGCCGCCTACGTTGCGATTGTTCTCCTTTACGGCGACTACGACTTGGTCGAAGAGTAACCCGTGCTTAATTAGGCGGTCGGGGTCAATCCGCACTTGATATTGTTTTTCGTATCCACCCCAGCTATTG
>JABDKS010000021.1 GCA_013002105.1 Pirellulaceae bacterium
ACCGATTTATTAGACGGTGCCTTGGTCTCGCCGCAGAGGCTCATTTAGTAAAGACGAAAGCCACGATGAGGTCTATCGTCACGTCGGCAATTTGCGACGTTGATTGCTCGCGCAACCAAAACACTCCGTGGCTGAGCGGATGACCAACTGTGATAAAGAAACTTGAAGTGATCGGTTGCAATCTGTGAACGCTGACGCGATCCACCCTATCGGCGCTGCGTCCTTGTTGTTCCGAACATCTGGTGCCATGTTGGTTGCCGAGCGGCTTTGATGTTGGGCGTGCCGCAAGATATCGGTTTTACAGTCTGCGCAGTTTTTGGACTGAGGTGTTAGTTTTCTGTTCGAAAACGGTACCGCGTCTCAGCGTTGAGGGCTTTGCCGTGCCGGCGGACCTTTGAGGCCGCGATTGGCCGGTTTCCCCGTGGGACCTCGCGACGGAGGTGGCCCGCCCGGACCGCTGACCGACGGCGACCTCGGCTACGGTGCGCCAACGTCGAAATCGGAGTTGGACTCATCCGTCAAAGCTCGGACATGGTTTTCTGCGGACGCCAAAGGCTCTCCGTTCAGCAGCGCGACGACGTCCGCAGGGTTCGACGACTCCAGCGAGTTGCCGTGCACGATTGGCGGTGACGCCGGCTGCGAGACCATGAAGGCTGCTTTGCTGGCACGACGAACAACGTTATTGACTGCTGTGACATGCCCCTCCGACGATGACAGAGCATGCCGCCACCCATTGATCCGGTTTCCAACCGCCGTCACTCGTGCGCCTTTCAAGCCCCAGATTGCGAAGTTCGGAGGTCCGACAACGCGGAACGATGTTCCGTCAAAGTGGTTGTCCTCGGCGTGAATGGTACCAGCGACTCGAATTCCCGCGACTCCACCGCCGCGGATGACATTTTTCGAAAACGTCGCCGTTGCGCCCTCGAATACCATCACGATCGGCGGCAGTCCGCCTTCGCGTGAGAATTCGTTACCAGCGAACAGCACCTTCCACCCGGGATTCACACCCACAGCCACCAGAGCGTTGTCGATCACCCGGTTATTCATGACCAGAGACTCGCCCCCGCCACCCGCGTCGAATCCGATGCCCGACGTCTTGTTGTGGTGCAGATAGTTCCCCATCAACACTGTTCGCGTACCACTCATCTGTCCGATACCGGCTTTATCATTCTCATAACACTCGTTGTCCACAATGACCGGTGTCGCCCCTGTGCGAGACCCAATACCGGCCCGCTCGTTTTTGTAACAACGGTTGTCACGAATAATCGGAGCGGCTTGTTCGCGGACACCAATTCCCGCGTAACCGTTTGCGTAGCAGTCGTTGTCCTCCACGATCGGACGAGTTTCACTTCCGGTGCGAATACCAATTCCAGCTCGCCGGTTTTTGTGACACCGATTGCCCCTGATGATCGGGCACGCCCCCTCGCTGACCCCAATGCCTGCCCGAACGTTGCCATAACACTCATTGTCGATCACCAGCGGACTGGCATTGTCGTGACCGATACCAGCGTAGAAGTTTTCGAAGCAGACGTTGCTCTGGATGGTTGCGGTATTGCCACGCATGGCTCCGATCCCACCGCCCATGTTGCGGTAGCAGTAGTTGTGGAGCACCAATGGAGAGACTCGCTTTCCGTCCACTCCCATTATTGCGATCCCCGAGTATCCGACATGACGCACGATGTTGTTGCTGATCGTGCAATTCACACCGATGGCGGCAATGCCGGCCACTCCTGGCTCTCCAATAGGTTCGTAGGACTGCTGCTCGCCATGCGTTTCGAAATGACGCTTCCACTCCAAGTTGTCATACACACCAACATTTTGCACGGTGAAACCGTCAAGTATTGAGTCGTCGGCCATGTCGACGCCGGCTCCCGAACCATCCATGCCACCGCCGTCGATAATTGTTGTCTCGGCTCGTTTCAGGCCGAGTTTGCCCTTTGAATCGTCACCAGCGCTCCGCAGAGTCATACCTGGCTTCATTGTCACTCGCTCGCGGTACGTGCCAGCGGCGACCAGAATGGTGTCGCCAGACTTTGATGCGTCGATGGCTGACTGGATCGTGGTGAAGTCAACGGGAACGTGTCGTTCTGCGCCAACGATGATTCCAGGGAGAGCAGCCAGCAGTAGAGCGGCGATGGTCGCAAGGCGGGTTGACGACATGTGAGGCGGGTCTGTTGAAGTGTGAGACGGACAGGACCTATCTTATCCAAAAAACCACCGGGCAAAGTGGCCGCAACCTGAACAGACCGTTTGCCGCGACCTGGTGCGCGCACTGAGGGAACCAATGGCAGTCACTCAGGATCGAGTGATTCCCCGACGCAAGAATGTTGCCACCATTGCTGGTATTCATCACGATCGCGATCGCGGGATGGCTGGGCTGGAATCCTGAGGATCCAAGGCCGTGAGATCATCGTGCTATGGGCGGGCAAAGGGCGTCGAGGGTGGCATCGGAAACCCGGGGCGGTGCCCCGAGCTAGGAGGTTTTGCCTTTTCAGGACCGGATAGAACGGCGAGTTACCAAAATTCGCTACGACCACCCGAGGGGAGGTCAAAGATGTGTCGATACCAATGCTGCCTGAGAGAGTTCGACAGACGTTCTAGCCGTGTCGCCTCTTGCATGGCAAATGTTTGTTGCTAGTGCTGGTGCGTAGTCAAAGTGTTCAAATGAAACCGAGAGCAATTTTAGTTTTCTCGTAGGCCAGGACCTGTCCTGGCGCAGCTGTGCCAGGACAGGTCCTGGCCTACGATTGATCCCACGTATTAAGTAAAAATGCTCTAGTAGCGCGGACGCCTTGTTCCGCCAGTCAATTGTTGAGGCCGACCAATTCGTCAGACAGTGTTTGGTCCGGACACATGCGTAGCAGTCGTTCGGCGGCATCGCTGACACTCAGCCTGCAATGTTTTTACGCGCACCCATGCCAGGGTAACGATGCAATTGGCTAGGCGGTGGGACGTGCTAGGCGCTAAAGCGTTGGATGCGGATGGCGGATGCTTGACCTTGCGGCGTAATGTTGGCGCTGATGAAATTGTCGCCAGCGGCGGTCCCCGATTGGGTGCACGCATTGATCGGACAATTTGGATCCAACGAATCGCAGTTGAGGATTGGGAACAAGTCACCGCCTAGCGAAGTCAGACTTGCGACGACTTCGACCATGCTGCCGCCGGCCCCCAAATTCCCCATGTGCCCTTTGACGGTCGTCACGGGAGGCTGTTGTTCGGGAGTACCGAACACATCGGCAATCGCTTCGGCTTCCTGCTGATCACACTCGACGGTGCCCAGGCCATGGGCGTGGATGTGGCCGATCGATTTTGGGTCGGCATCACCGAGCGCCGCGCGGAGCACGTTCGCCATCGCGGTTTTCAGAAAGTCGCTGCCCGCGGGCGGTCCGACGGCGCTGCTGCCGTAACCGACAATTTCGCCCAGTATCGTCGCACCACGTGCGGTTGCATGCTCCAGCGTTTCGCAAACCAGAGCCGCTGCACCCTCGCCAACCACGCTGCCGTCCCGACCGGTGTCAAACGGCCGGCTCATCGCAGTCGGGTCATCACGGTCACCAGCAAGTTTTTCTTGCAACGACGCGTGCAATGTTCGCAGCGGATGTATCCTTGTGCCAGTAGATCCAACGATCAGGACATCGGCATGGCCCCGGTTGATGGTCGAGTAGGCTTCACTGAGTGCCGCGCAGCCGGACGCTTCACGGACCGTCAGCGAATTGTTGGGACCGCGCAGGTCGTTGTAGATAGCGATGTGACTTGCCGGCATGTTGGGCAGATACTTCAACAGCCACAACGGACTGACTTCCGGTTTGCCAGTCTGTCCCCAGTTTTCGAAGATAAACTCGCCGTCCTCGCCCATGCATTTGGCGATCCCGTGCGCGAATTCTTCGGGTAGTGACAGAATATAGTCGCAGCCGTAGACGACACCGGTGCGATCGCGATCGCGTTGGTCGGGTTCAAGTTCGGCACCGTGTAGTGCTAGTTGTGCGACCGCGACTCCCATTTCGATTTCGCGGCACATCACCTTGGATCCCTTACGGATCGTACGTTGGAGCTTTTTGTCCATCGGACCATAGTCCGAGATGTCGCCGGTAAACGCGGAGGCTTCGGCACCGTAATTGGTGCACAGCACATCCAAGGGAACTTTCGTAAGTGTGCCGACACCGCTGG
Source organism: Pirellulaceae bacterium (assembly GCA_013002105.1). The sequence continues at coordinate 4,168 of JABDKS010000021.1, forward strand.
TGCCCGCGCGGAGTGCAGCAACCAATTGGTCGGCTTCGTTTCCCAGCGGGCTGACGACTCCGACTCCGGTGATGACGACGCGACGCAACGAGCTTTTGTCCATAGGGATGCCTGAGTCTCAGGCGAATTGAATGGGTAGCGAGCGTTGGATGCCGCCGACCACTTCATCGCGACAATCCCTTCGCGGCCCATTCTATGCCCAAAATGCGACTTCACAGAGGGGGGGCTTTGCTCGATGTGGTCGACGAGACAGCGACTCGTCCGCACCGGAGAGCTGGATCAAAAAGTCCATCGCTGGCCGAATCGTGCAAAAAAGGGGCCTGGAACCGATAACCGCCATCGGCCGTTGGGACGCGACGCACGATTGCTTGCCGACCCCTGGCGGGGGCCAACAGCTTTCCCAGACACGGACTAATACCGCCCGCGATTGGGTGATCCTGCCCCGGTTGCGATTTGTGGTGTCAGGGGAGACGTCGTCAGATTTTCCGATGCGCGACCGCGAAATTCGATGAACATCAATGCATCCGCACGTCCAGCGGTCGTTCCGGTCAACATTTCCAGATTCAACAACGGCACCGCCGCTTGGTTTCGCTCGGGACTCGCCACCACTCCGCACGAGAGCAGCAACACCATGTCCGATGGCCATCGGAACCGTTCGTGCAAGCGCCAGCTGACCACCTGCGGCACATCGATCTTGGTCCGGTGGACTTGATTGTTTGGCAGCGGTAAATCCAGTTGCACAGGTTTCAGCTTATCGACTTGATCGATGTTCGCCTTGATCACGCAGTCGATGGTTTGCCCGTCAACACTCAACAAGGGGCTGATAGCCAAACGGTACCCTTCTTGAACTTCACCCGTCTCCGGTTCATACGGCGGCCAGCCGGTAGGTGCGGGTTTGATATTCCGAACATAGTTGCGTCCGCGAGTTCGCGCTAGGTTCTCGGTTTGTCCGTTGTAAGTGATCATGTCCAACGACTGGACTTCGCGTGTATCGGTTCGTTGACGCAACATGTTCAACACTAAGGCTGCGTTCTCTTTGCTCAACAACCAAGCTTGGACACCGGCCGAGTCGACGGGTACATGCTGCATCATCAGATGGGCTCGGCTGCGCCAATTTGGATTGCCCACGGTCATGACACGCAGGTTCATGACTTGGGGAGCTTTGTCGCCGGCGACAAATCGATCGACGACCTGCGATACCATTTCGTGCATTTCACGTGTGTGATAGACCGAAAGTTGGTCACGGTCGGCGTTCAAAAAACCAAATGGGGCCGTGAACCAAACGTCCGATCCAGTTTCTCGCAGAATCCAGTCGACGATGGCTTGTTCGGGATGATCGTGCTTCGTCAGGTATCCCGTGTAAGGTCGCAGATCATAGACTCGGTGTTCTTGGTTGGCGGTACGTGGCAGTTGCCCACCGCCAGTCACGCTGCCCTGTGCGTTGGGACGGGCGGATGCGTTGTTCTGCAAGCTCGGTGGTGTCTGCGCGGTCGACGGCAACTGATTATTGACCTGTGCCGTCACGACCTCTGTGCTGCACAGCAGACCGGCAGCAATGAACAAAAAGTAAAACGCGAAAGCCGTCGTCAAACGTCGCATTGATTCCATCCCTGAGTCGATTGGATCTTCTTCTGACAAACCCGCGTATAGTCCTTTGTGCTGACCGACGGCAAGTGAGAAACCGGAGCAGGTTTGGTGCGACAGGGGATTTAGGTGGTCTGTATCAACAATTCGCGGAGGCTCGTTGCCCGAGTGGTTGATTTGATGTCATTTTCCGTCGCAGCCTGAAAACTTCCTTGCGGGCGTCGTATTGATCGCAACAATGAGAACTCGGAATCTCATCTTAGGGGCAGCGATTGAGATCGAATCGATGGAATCTTCTCACCAGGACTCGTCCGAGCGAGTCGCAGATCTTCAAAACAATCCAGCGTCCGAACTTCGTGAATTGGAGTTGGAGCTGATCCAGGTCCGCAAAGAAGCGGTGGCGGCAAGATTGGAAGCTCGCGCGGCGGAGCTGGAATTGTTGATTCGGCGACACGTTGCCACGCCATCGCAACGAACATCCTCTGTTTCAGATCCGGATGACGATACCAGTTCTGACTTGGTGACTCGCCAAGTCGATCGTCCCAGTCCCGATCAAAGTGCTCATGATCGCGGCGAGTCGGAGCCAATTCATTCGGCTTTGAATTCGCCGATCGACGTCGCTGCTGGCGATCGATCACGAGCGATCGAATCATGGGATCAACTGCGCCAATCCACGCCCACGGTCGAATCGAATGATGCAACGTCGCCGGAGGCAATCGGCGATCGTCCGCCAGATTCGACCGTTCGTGTCGATGGTTCTCACAACCGGACGCCCAATCGTGTTTTCGAACGTCCGCTAGAGACACCGATCGACGGCAACGTGAGCCGCGATTTCGACAGCCATGCTGAACAGGGCGATGTTTTGCCAAGTGGCGAAACGGACACAAAGATTGGTTCGGAGTTGCGCATCGCAGAGCCAGCGGATGATGAAGGTGCGGATGCGGATGACGTGGCCCCGCGGGAAACGAAGTCGGACCCGATCGATTCGGTAGTCGCTGAACATGGTAAGCCGGCGGTTCCTGCCGTCGATGTCGAGGCCGAAGAAGTGGAGATCGAAGCGGATGACGAAGACGAAGAAGCGGACCGGGGTCGGCGAAAGCCAGCCGCGTGGTTGGCGAGTCTTGTCGCACACGTCGCGATTCTGCTGTTGCTGGCCGCATTCACTTTGACAACCCATCGTCCGAAAGATCAGGTTGCGCTGTCAGCATCGGTTTCCGAAGCGAGCGAGGAGGTGATGGAGACGTTCGAGTTTGAGACGTCCGAACCGGTCAGCGAGGCCTCCGAGCCGACCGAAAGTGACGTGCAGGTCGAGATCAGTCCTATTGGCGAGATCGCTGTGAGTGATTTTTCACCCGATGCAATCAGTGCACCGGCCCCACCGACGGCAGCGGACTTGCTCAATCCGTCGAAACTCTCCGCGGCGTCGATGTCCTTGAAGTCCAATTCGGAATCGAAAATACAGTTCTGTGGTGTCGAAGGCGGCGGAAATCACTTTGTCTATCTGGTCGATAGTAGCGGCAGCATGGGTGCCGCATTCGATTCAGCGAGAGCCGAACTACTGCAATCGATTGACGCCCTCAAACCAGATCAAAAGTTTTATGTGATTTTCTTTGACGCCGAATCCGACTACATGCGTTTGCGTGATCCAAATTCGGACGAACCCCGGAGTGTAAAAGCAACAGCCGACAACAAGCAGGCGTTGCGACGCTGGGCGATGCGCATTTCGATGGACCGTGGTCGGGCTCCCTATGATCCTCTGAAATTTGCCCTTGGTCTCAAACCCGACGTCATCTTCCTGCTCTCTGATGGTGAATTTCCACAGGGGATTGAAGACCTCCTGAAGGAATCCAATCACTTCAGCAATCTTTTCGGTGATCAGGGGCTGGTCAGTATTGTCCACACGATTGGGTATCACAGTCGCGAAGGCGAAAGCCGAATGCGGCGTATCGCTGAACAGAACGCGGGTCAGTATCGGCACGTTCCCAAGCCGTGAGTTCCTGCTTTCTCGGGCAGATCGACTCGGTGCCCGCCGTCACACGAAGTGTTTGCAGAGGCTAGAATTGTCTCCGCCCTGGCATTTCACGCCAATCCCTTTTTCCATAGCAAAGGTCGTCCACGATGCTCCTACTTTGGTTGCCCATTCTGCTTTCGACCATCGCATTGTTCTTTTTCAGCTTTCTTTCGTGGATGGTTCTCGGCTTGCACGAAAAGGATTGGCAGAAAATCGAGAATGAAGACGAGCTGATCGATTGCGTTGGCAAGCTGAACATTCCCAACGGCAATTACATGTTCCCGGGAGCGGCAAACAACAAGGCGATGCAGGAGGAAGCGTTCCAGGCGAAGTACAAAGCGGGTCCGCGTGGGGTCATGACCGTGTTGCCTGAGGCCAATATGGGCAAGAATCTGGGACTTACGATCTTGTTCTTTTTTGTTTGCTGTTGCACGTTCGCCTATCTAGCCGACTTTGCGCTCAAACCGGGCGCTGATCCGGGAGCCGATTTCATTACCGTGTTTCGGTTCGTCGCGACGGTGGCATTGTTCACGTTCGGAGCGTCGATCATCCAACACGCCATTTGGTTCAGAGTGCGTGTGGTCGGTCATGTGATCGAATCGATTGCCTACTCGCTGATTGCCGGAGCAATTTTTGCCGCGCTGTGGCCGTAGATCAGGTTTCGAATGATTGTCGCCATGCAGTGAACCTGCACAAATCAAACGCAATAGAACGCTGCATCCGCCTTAATTTTGACGTGCACGCGTGAACGCAATCATTCAGGCGTGGCGGGTTCCTTTTTTTTGCCCGGCCAGTTTTCGGCGTCGCCTTCGGCAACGATTTGCATTACGTCGTCTTCGCTGATGTTGTAGAGCAGCGAAAAATGGGTCACTTCACGTGCGACCAACGCGCCCATTGTTTTTTCCACGGTTTGTCGCGCAATGGAGTCTTTCGGGATCATCAGTTTCTTTTCGACCGACGAACTGGCCGTTTTGCGATAGTCGCTGTAAATCTTCTTGCGTGTTGATTCGGGCAAGTCCACAACGCGATACGTCGGTTTCGCTGCTGGTTCAGCGACGGCTGTTTGTGACGCCGGTTCGTTGGCGGAATCTTTGTCGCCACCGGTCAAAAGGACGACCGAAATGCCTGCAATCACAAGCGCAGCGAAAGAGCCACCGGCGATTGCGATCATCGTCGTCTGATTTTTGCCGCCAGACTTCGTCTTGCCTCTGTCCCCGGAAGATTTCTCATCAGCGGATTTACCACCGGATGATTTTGCGGAGGTCTTGCTAGGGCGTTTTGCGGCGACTGGATTGTTGACGTCCCAGACGGTTCCGCATGCCGAACATTTGACGTTGGTCATTGTCGCCGGAACATTCAATGATGCGTTACATCCAGGACAGTTGACTCGGCGAACAGACATAAGCTCGGACAGTGGGATGCGAATGAGTGGAGAGTAAGAAAGATCGAAGCTCGTGTGCCTGAACGTTCATTCATCCCATAACCAATATGATCAAGGGGACGGATCTAATAGCCTAACTGTTTTGTCGCGCGAGTGCCGCCTTATAAAGTTCTTCGATTTCCGCCAAATCGACGTCCGGTTCCGGCATTTGGGGGTCCATCTCTTCCATCGCTTTCAGGACGATCGCAGCCACGGCAGCGTCTCGATACCACTTGTGGTCCGCTGGAATGACAAACCAAGGTGCCCGTTTGGTACTGCATTTGGACATCGCGTCTTCGTAAGCGGCACGATACTGATCCCATTTTTTTCGCGCCTCATAATCTCCCGGATTCAATTTCCAATGCTTCTCGGGATTCTCCAGCCGTTTGTGAAATCGCTCCAACTGTTCGTCGGGGCTAATGTGCAAATAGAATTTTAACACCCGCGTGCCGGCTTCCGCCAAATTGGTCTCGAACGCGTTGATCAATTCGTATCGTTTGTTCCATACACTCTTGGGAACGATGTCTTCAACTCGCACGACCAAAACGTCTTCGTAGTGCGATCGATTAAAAATCGAAATCATCCCCTTTTCCGGCGTACATCGGTGAATGCGCCAAAGAAAATCATGTGCTAGTTCCACCTTACTGGGGACTTTGAACGGGTAAGTGCGAACACCCTGCGGATTCATCTGGCCGAGTACTTTGCGAATTAATCCGTCTTTGCCCGCCGCATCGGGTGCCTGCAAGACAATCAGCATCGACTGCTTGTCTTCGACGAACAGGCGATACTGAATTTCGCGGAGTTGCTTGATGATGCCGTTGGTAAAGCCTTTCGCCTCGTCTTTTCCATCAAATGGGCCTTTCGTCTTGGTGTCACGCGACTTCAATTTCACGTTCTCGCCGGGCGCAACACGATACTCGTTATAAAAATCCATCGTTGTACTCTCTCGTAAATTGAAAACGGATCACCCAATCGATCGGCAGCTCTTAGTCGCATCACACATTCGTCTCAGCTGGCCAGCGCCAGGATTGAACGAAAAAAGCTGTGATTCGTCGACCGATGGTAGCGAACGTTACGTTCCCGGTGGATCGCCCTGTTTTATACGCTCTGGCAAACGCAGTGACGATCACTTGGCGATCTCCTGCTCGCAACGCATTGCAAGTCCCAATCTCGGTCTGACCAACGACTTAGAGCAAGTCCAGTTCATCGCAAATATCGCTGCCGATATCCGTCAGTACGGCTCGCAAACGCGGCCGGGACTGTACCAGCCATTCTCGTTAGCAGTGGAGGACCTGGTTTTCGAACAGGTGTCTGTCAACGGCAAGCGACTTGCAAACCAAGAGCCGTTGAACGCTATTCCCACTGAACGCTATTC
>JABDKS010000027.1 GCA_013002105.1 Pirellulaceae bacterium
TGGATTATTCGCACACCGCTGTTTGTGACTGTTTGTGACTGACTCCCTGTGATGAGTCCGGCATGGCATTGTCTGGCGGAGTGTGGACGGCAGGGCCATTTGCGTTCGACCAGTGGGGTCTGCCAACGTCGCGACCAAGGCTGTGGTGATCGTCCGTTCCATCCTATTACGACCGTCACGGATCGCTGCGGCGTGATCGCGGTGGCCAGCTACGTCGTGTCCCACGGACCGGAACAAACTTATACGTCTCGACCTGACGCCGTTGGTACCCAATAATTATGCTTACAAATTGTTACGAACATTACACGGTTACCCATCAGAAGGCTCGGGCATGCCAAACGCACTTCAGTCACTTGTTAACACCGGCACCAAACTCTATTTGGACTCGGTCGAACCATCCGAAGTCGATCAGAATCTTGCCTGGGGCGCCGTCGGGGCGACCAGCAACCCGGCCATCATCTCCGGCATCGTCAAGGCTGGCGGTCTGGATTCAGAAATCGAGCAGTTAATTGCTGATGGGCACGACGATGAAGCGGTCGCTTGGGAGTTGACCGATAAATTGGTGACCGATGCGGAGCAGAAGTTCGCGTCGATTCACCAACAGACCGAAGGCAACGCGGGCTGGGTTAGTTTTGAATTGGATCCGCTGTTGGAGGACCCCGATGTGGGGCTGAGCGTTGCCGATCGAATCGACCAGTACATCGAACTTGGCAAAAAATGGTCCGCCGGACATCCCAATCGAATGATCAAGGTCCCCGCAAGCGAAGCCGGTTTGGGCGCGATCGAAGCGTTGGCTGCAGCCGGTGTGACGTTGAATGTGACCTTGATCTTCACAGCCGACCAGTACGAACAGGCGCGTGATGCGATGTGGCGTGGTGCGCAGAAACGCGCCGATGGGTTGGACAAATTCAAGAGTGTCTACAGCATCTTCATTTCACGAATCGACGTTTACACCAAGGATGCTGCACCTGATTTGTCCGACAAAGCACAGGGCTGGGTTGGCACGATCAATGCCAAGCGTGTGTGGAAAACGAATCAAGAGTTTTGGGCCGATAAGAATCTGAAGTTGGAGCAAGAATTGATTTTCGCTAGTACCGGCACCAAAGACCCCAGTGACAAACCTTGGAAGTACGTGCAAGCGCTGGCTGGTAGTGATATCCAAACCAATCCGCCGGCGACGAACGAAGCGGTCGCCAATAGCGATGTCGAATTCACACGGACGGTCGATCAGTTACCCGAGGAGTCAGTGATCCAGGAAATCGATTCGAAGGTCGATTCGGACGATCTGCATCGCGTGTTGATGTCCGAGGGCGTGGCGAAGTTTGTGCAACCGCAGCGAGCACTGTTGGCGTTGATCGCAGAAAAACGCAAAGAGTTGGCCACCGCGAGTTAAGGATGTTGCTCCGTTTGTGATGGAGTCACCGTCGCGTCGATTGGTTCACAGTGAAGGTCCGAACTGCGGTTCGGGTGAACCCTGGACCAACAATGGATGCTTCGGATCTCTTAAGCGTTAGACCTGCTTTGCGAACCTTGGACGAGGTCATCACTTGGAAAGGTCTTTCGCACTATTGAACTGGGGGTTGAAAACCCCCGGCATTGGATCTGTCGGCGGGCCTGAGACACGGCAACATGTTGCCATGGAAATGCGTTGCAACGACTGATTCGCCAGGACAGGTCCTGGCCTACGACATTTTTTAGAAATGCGTTATCGTTCGCTCTCTTCGCTTGCCGCGATCGAGTCTTCGGCGAGCGATTCACGCAGGATCGTGCTCTGTGCCGCTCGGCAGATATCCATCAACTCATGTGTCTCGCGTAACAGTTCGATCCACTGAATATTTTCGGTGTCCACCTGTTGCTCGATACGTTCGGCTGCGTCGGCGATGGAATCGATGTCGCAGTTGCGAGCGTACATTCCCAAGCGAGCCGCCAGCATTTTCATGCCGTCGGCGTCTTGGCTGCTGACGGCGTGAGCAAGACGTTCGACTTGGTAACCGATTTGGATTGCTGCTTGAGCCGGATGGTTTTTGGGGCTTGCTGTTTTCTCTAACGGTTGGCCTGTAATCTTTTGGGCAAAATGTTCGACCAGCTCGGGGTCGAATTGAGTTCCCGCACAGCGGCGGAGTTCCACGATTGCATCATCGTGTGATCGGCCTTTGCGATACACGCGGTCGGAGACCATTGCATCGTAGCTATCACAGATCGTTAGCAAGCGTGCGCCGACGGGGATGTCTTGACCCGACGGCAAGTGAACGTCACGACCTTTGCCACCAAAGAAGGCGTGGTGACAGCCCATGATTTCCGTCAACAGAGGACAGTCGAACGCGCTGGCAACAATTTCGACACCGATTCGGTCGTGGCGGGACATGATCTCCCACTCTTCGTCGGTCAATGCGCCTGGTTTCAGGAGAATGTGATCTGGCACCCCGACTTTCCCGATGTCGTGCAACAACGCAGCGACTTCTAGAATGAAGGTTTGTTTGCGATCCAGTAAGCCGTCGGCCGCTCGCGTGCACAATTCGCTCACGCGGCGACTGTGTTCAGCCGTGTTTGCATCGCGGTAGGACAGAGCTGATACCAATGCGGTAACCGCCCGGTAGGGGATTTCGATTCGACCAGGTTTTCGCGTCGCCGTACCCGGGGTCTCAGCCAAGTCGTCGCTGGACATCTCTGTGTTGTAAGGCACAACACAGTTACGACCATTGCGTTTGGCGGTGTACAGGCAGACGTCCGCCTGGTTGATCATATCCTGCGGATCCAGTGGCTCGAATCGTGTTTCGCTGACGCCAAGGCTGGCGGTCAACAGTAGGTCTTTCTGTTCGGGGAAGGTGATTTCGGAAATCGCGATCCGCGTCAGTTCGGCCTCTTCGATCGCCTGCTCGAAAGTGATATTGGGTAGCACCACACAGAATTCTTCACCACCGTAACGGCACACCAAGCCATTGTCATGGTGCCGTTCACGCATCACGCGAGCGACTTGCCGAAGCACTTCGTCACCGACATGGTGACCATAGGTGTCATTGACGTTTTTGAAATGATCGTTGTCGATCATGATGCATGACAGCGGTCGATCGTGTTCGTGTGCATCCTGCCAGAGCGTTTCGAATCGATCGAAGAATGCACGTCGATTCAAGCAGCCGGTCAATGCGTCTTGGGTCGCCAAGACTTCCAGTTCCGCGTTTTTGCGTTCGATTTCGTCACGGCTGCTGCGTAGCATCGAAAGCATCGATTCCAATTCGACGCGATGTTCCTCGATTTCTGTCACGTCTCGGAATGTCACCAAGGCGCCGCGTTGGACCCCATCGTTGCCCAGCGGGGCTGCATTGACCGAGAATATCTTGCAGTTGCCGCTCTCCAGCTTGAAACGCAACATACTTTCGGTTTGAACAGCGGAGCACTCGATGGCGGTTGACCAAGGATATGGTTCTTGCTGGGCACCCTCGGTTGCCAGCCAAGGTAATTCCGCGACTGCCTGATTGACGAGATCTTCGTTTGTCATCCCGACGGTTTCGGCAAAGGCCCGGTTGGCCAGAACGATTCTTTGTTCTTCATCCAATACCAGCAGGCCTTCGGCAAGCGTGTCCAATGCCTGTCGGACTCGTTCTGGAACGACCTGTGTTTTATTAAAGAGCCGGAAGATTTTGGCAACGAAGATCGTGTAGGCGATCATTCCGGTTGCGGCAAAGAAGACGACCAGACGCAACAACGGGTGCAGCATCAGGTTGTCCAGGTAGGTCTGATTTGGTTTGACAAAACAGACTTCGACCTTGCCCCAAGGACGACGGTTCAACGTGACAGGGACCGCGTACGATTCTACTTCGGCATTCTCGTCTTCGACTTTTTCCCACACTTTGGCGTGATGACCGGTATCGACGCGTAGCATTCCCGTGTCACTGCGAACGCCGATCGACAGCAATTCATCATCGCGATCGACCAAAGTCTCCAGCGTGGTTCTCAGATCGACCCACTGCTGTTTTCGCACATGGGCGGCGGAATTGACGGCAATCGCTTCGCTCAGATTTTGGCGGGCGCGCATCACAATCGGACCATTGTCGGGGATCAATCCCAGCCAATGGCCTCCAAGTATCAGGCTGGCACCAACGCACACCAGTGCGAAAGCGAGCCGTATCGATGCGAAGTAAATCTTGCCCAAGGGAGGCGCCGTGCGAAAAAATTTGCGAAACTACGAAATTCTCTCTCAATGAGAGATTCCTCGCGAAAGTTTTGCTCACGCCTATGGGTGGTGCGTTGCTTTTTGGCAACGGGAGATTGCCGATCAGAAAAGAATAGACGACGTCAGCGGTACTACCGGTTATGAGGATCGTGTCGGTCCACGCTACGGGCCCGACGACGATCCCGATGAGGGTATTACCTCAGAATTTGCTCGATCGCGTCGTCGGCACTGCTGGTGTTCGCGCGGTAGGCGCTCAGTAATGCGGCAGGGTCGATCATCCGCCAAGTCGGCACCGATGATGACATCGCTGCTAGAAAGGCTCCGCCGCGAAGGACGTACAGGAGATAACCCACCGAGAAGACCCCGGCGGTCGTGGCAGCCGAGCCAACGAAGAAACTGAATGACGTATCTTGGCTTTCGTTTTTGTATTCATCCCACGACGTCCACACCACCGCTTGCTGGAGGTCCAATTGAAGTAGGCGTTCTAGCGACGCGGCGTTACCGAAGTCGGTTTCGTCGGCCGTGTAACGAACGATTTTGGTCAGGCCAAAGTATTCGCTCAGTTGGCGACTCGTCTCCTGATCCTGCTCCTGCGATTGGACGGTTGCGTCGATCGACGGCAGCACGTTTGCGGTTCGCAGTTCCTGTTCGATTTCTTCGTCGACTTTGTTGATCGGTGCAACGAGCGGATTGGATTCGTTGTCTTCATCGTCATTTTCGTCCTCGGTTTCGTCCGTGCTGTCATCGTCGGTTGATTCGTCTTCGGTCGTTGAGTCATCACCGCCGTCATCACCGCTGCCCCCGTCATCGGATCCTCCGTCGTCTCCACTCCCGTCACCGCCGCCACCTGATCCGCCGGCGGCAACCGAAACCCCGATGGTCACGGTGGCACTATCTGCTGTACCGTCATTGGCGCGGTAAGTGATGGTGTCCAAGCCAAAGAAACTCGTGTCGGGTGTGTAGACCAGGTTGCCGCTGCCGTCGACACTCAGTGTTCCGTTGCTCGGGCCGGTCACGATCACGACGGTGAGCGCGTCGCCGTCTTCGTCAGAATCGTTGGCCAACGGATCCAAGATGACCGCATTGTTGACGATCGTCGATGCTGAATCTGCAACGGCAACCGGAGCGTCATTGATGTCGACGACTGCGATTGTAAATGTGGCGTCGCTGATGGATCCGTCGGCGGACGTCGCACGAACATCGATCGTATGACTTGAGCTCGTTTCAAAATTGACGCTGCCGGCCAACGT
>JABDKS010000047.1 GCA_013002105.1 Pirellulaceae bacterium
AATGAGATCAAGGAAGTTCGCGTCTTCCCCTTCTCACCAGATAACGCTCCTCCGCGTAGTGTTCAGGTCGAAGATTTCTATCGTGTGCAGATGCCGTCGATTCCGATTCGTGACGAACCATTTGAACCGATGAACATTCGATTCTTGATGAAAGAAAAAGATGCCGTATGCCGAATCGACGATCTCGTTTTTATCGCACAGAAAGCGATTCCGCCAAAATTCGATACCATCCCCTACCGCGATCTTGGTTCCGAGTTTCCTCGCCAATCGGTACCCATTGAGATCTTCACTGATTATGAGCTTTCGATCGGCGGAACGAACCAACTGGAGCGTGAACGTTGGTTTCGACTTCACGAGACGCCCGGCACGGTGCATGAATCGTTCGAGACATGGGCAGAGAAGCGCGGATTTCTGCCCGGACGAGGAGCGTTCAAATTCAATCCCGCCATCACACGTGGTTGGGGAAACATGGAAACGCTCAAGGAGCGAAAAGATAAACCTGGCACAGCGGACTTGAGCTTCTTTGACAACTACGACGCGGGCGTGCGATTGCGAGAGACGATTCCCGCATTTCAGAAAAAACCGTTCGCGATGTGTTTCAATGATTGGCCTGAATTCATGTCGGTGCCATTGGTGGGTCGCGGAACGCCGCAAGTGGAACGCTTCGACGACGCCGCCGAACTCGCCGCTGCATACGTGGCCGATCAAATCAACGACGCCGGTTACACAGCCGCTTGGTGGGAAGTAAAAAACGAGAGCAGTGTTCAGTCCGAGTGGGCGCACCATTGGAAAGAAAAGGAAGGAATCGATGGCTGGGGTTTATTGGCGGATTTTCATAATCGCGTCGCCGATGCCGTTCACCAACGCGCCCCGGAGGTAAAGGTCGGTGGACCGTCGTCGGCTTATATGCAGGTCCAAGTCAAAGATTTTTCGCTGTACCGCAATCAAGCCCGCTTCATTGACGAGACTCGCGGGCATATCAATTTTTTCTCACACCATTTCTACGAAAACGCTTTGATGCTTGGCGCCCATGAGCGGCGTGGCGTGGGGTACTCCAACTACTTGCTGGGTCGATACGAAGCGATTCTCGATATGCTGCGTGCTCACATGCACAAGGTCGATCATGTCTTGCCGATCCTGATTACCGAATGTGGATCGTTGCAAAACGGGCGACAACCCTCTGACAATTGGTTGCGACTGTACGCATGGAATGCCTATCTGACCAAGTCGATGCAACGACCCGACCAAATCGACATGTTCGTTCCGTTCATCTTCCTGCACATGCCTTGGAATCCAAACAGCGGCGACGCGGCGTTTACGCCCAAGACGGACCGCCAGCGACACACAACGATCGAAGATTTTGACGCGACCACCATCGCACATTATCTCGAACTTTGGCGCGACTTCGACGGCCGACGATTACGAGTCGACTTCGACCGCGACTGGCTCGATGTGGTTGCCGTTCATGATGGCAACCGAATTTCGCTGGCCGTGACCAACATGGGCGGTCGACAAATCGCTGTCGATTTGTCCGGAGTAGCGAAACGGATCGGAGCAACCGGTGCAAAGCAAACACGTCTGAACTATCACAAAGGCGAGGTGGTGTTTGAACCAGAACACGCCGTCGACTTGTCCGCCGTTCCAGTCGACGTGAATGAGACCACCGTCATTCGACTCCTTCTTGCCAAGCCGCTGCAGCCATCGACGACGCTACGGCAAGAACGAGTTTACGCGGCGGAGACCGCGATCAAAATCGATCGCAAGGCAGCAACTTTCGATATCAAAGTCGGCAACCCCGACACTGTCGAATCGGCGCGACTGATGATCGGCGTCCATCGCGGTGGTGGCGTCACGCAACCGTTGTCGGTCGAAATGAACGACACTCCGATCACGGTTGATACCGGCGACGCGAGCGAATTCAGCGAGTTCTTCGCACCGCTTGATGCCACCGTTCCGACGTCGGTACTGGATGCGAACAACGATATAACGGTCAACGCACAACCGGCGACAACGATCACGTCTGTTCAATTAATTCTGTACCGCGCGACCCACTGAATCGATGGTTCGCGACGACCAATGCTACCCAAATCAAAACTGATCGAACGAATGACAACTATGAATCGAAATCACAATCGCTTCTCCGTCCATAGTCTTCCGCGACGAGTTGTTGGACTCTGTGTGCTGCTATCCATCGGTTTTTTGTCCACTGCGAAAGCCGACGAACTCAAAGGCGATTGGTCGCTTGACCTTGAATCCGACCTTCCGGCTTGGATGAGCATCCAGGAGAACGACGGTAAACCGCTGGTCTTCCTGCGACTGTACGTTGGTTCAGCCGGTCCGTATAGCGACGTCATCGAATCGAACGGTCGCTTGAAATTTACACTTGGAAAAAACAAGAAGGCAAAGAAGACGACGACCGTTGATGTTGGCATCAAGGATGGGCACCTCGATGGCGTCATCCTTCGCACCTCGCCAGATGGTTCCTCTGAGCGCGAAACGTTCACCGGCAAAAAGATCCCGCCGATGCCGACCACCGCGCCGGATTTGTCAAAAGTTCGATTCGCACATCCGATCTCGCTGTTCAACGGCAAAGATCTCACCGGCTGGAAAGCACACGAACCGGAAAAGAAGATGGGCTGGAGCGTCGAAGACGGCCTCCTGAAAAACACGACCCCCAAAACCGATTTCACCGCCACCGGCGACTATGCCAATCTGAAGACCGAGGCGGTGTTCGAGGACTTTTGGTTACATATTGAATTTTTGGTCCAAGAGCAACGCAACAGCGGCATTTACTTGCGTGGCATGTATGAAGCGCAGGTGGTCGATCGCGATAGTCGCATGCAGGGCCTGCAGGGTGTGGGTGCCATCTTTGGTATGATCGAGCCAACGAAGAACGCGGGCAGACCGGGCGGTCAATGGCAGACCTATGACATCCCACTGGTCGATCGA
>JABDKS010000075.1 GCA_013002105.1 Pirellulaceae bacterium
ACGCGATTCCAATCGCTTACGTATTTCTGGCTTTCCCCATTGAGCGTCCGAGTGCTTTTGAAAATTCCGGCCAAAGCGTAATAATCCTCTGTCGGCACCGGATCGAACTTGTGATCGTGGCAGCGGGCGCATCCGAGCGTGAGTGCTAGGAAGGCACGTCCGACGGTATCGATTTGTTCGTCGACCACGTCCATTTGCAATTTTGATTTGTCTCGCTCGCTGAGCATTTTCGTACCGAGCATCAAAAAAGTCGTCGCCACCACGTTGTCATAGCGTTCAGCGTCGTTTTCATACCTCAGCAGATCACCAGCGATCTGTTGCGTGATCATCTGGTCGACAGGGCGATCTGCCGCGAACGATCGGACCAGATAGTCGCGATACCGCCAAGCTTCGTGATGCGTGGCGTTGAAGTCGCTGCCGTTGCTGTCGGCGTATCGCGCCACGTCCATCCAATGGCGTGCCCATTGCTCTGCAAACTCCGCTGACGACAACAACTGATCGACGATCCGCTGCCAGTGCTCCGGCGACGGGTCCGCGATCCAGCGATTCAGCAGGTCTTGATCGGGAGGCAGGCCTGTCAAGTCAAATGCCAACCGGCGTAGTCGGACGGTGGCTGGCGCGGTGGCGTTGGGGTCGAGGTTCGATTGGCTCAATCGATCCAATAGGTATTGATCGATCAGGCCACGTGATGACGGATAAGTCGTGGTGCTAGGGGTAACCAACTCGATGGGTCGAAATGCCCAGAACTCTCTTCCCGCGTCGATGTCGATAGCTTCGCGCGGGGGCGGTTGCACTGCGTCCGTCTTGCGGGGATCGACTGCTCCGGCTGCGATCCACCGTTCGAAATCTTGAATCACTTGGTCGGGCAGTTGTCCGTCGGGTGGCATCTCTGCGGATTCGTATCGCAAGGCTGCGACCAACGTGCTGGCGTCAGCGTCGCCCGGTTTGATCGCAGGGCCGGTGTCGCCGCCGATCATCATGCCGTCGCGCGAATCTAATAGCAGAGACCCACCGATATCATCCGCATCGCCGGCATGGCACTGATAACAGTGCTGCACCAAGACAGGTCGAATCTTCTTTTCAAAAAACGCGATCGTGTCGGCCGGTTCATTCGCGGACGTAGAGCCCGCAAAAAGTGTAAGCGCGGCCAGCGTGAACGAGAGACTGCATGAAAGGAGACGCATGCGGATCGTTTAGGCGGGGGAGGATATCGTCGGTTCGAGCGAAACGATGCGGCGAACGGGCGGGTAGGCAGGGCTACTAGCTTAACACAGACCCCGACTTTTTGCGAAATTGTCAGTCCCGGTCGATCGAATTTGGTTCGTGCCGGTGCGTCGTCCTTGTGGTCCCTTTTGGGGTCACGGCGTGAATCGATGAGAAGCGGGGTCGATCTACCGGCCCCGTGCGGTGGAGCTGTGTGTCGGCCATTGGCATTCTCCCTAGTCGGCCATTGGCCTTGTTCCTATCGGACGTCACCTGATTATCCAAAAAGCGGCTACACTTCGCTTGGGAAGACGCCAGCAACGGCTGTTACACGAGGATCTCTCTCATGAATAAATCGTCCATCGGCCAGAGGGTCATCGGGTATTGGGATACGCTACGCACGAAGCCCGGCGGAAAATTCTTGTTTAGCGTATTGGTCGGGCGAGTGGTGCCGTATTCGGGCAGCATTGGTGCGTCTGTTGAGGAGCTTCGTCCGGGCCACGCTTGCTTGACTTTGAAAGATCGTCGCAAGGTCCGCAACCATTTGGGCAGTGTCCACGCGATCGCATTGGCCAATCTGGGCGAGTTGACAACGGGATTGTGCGCGATGGCAGGAATGCCGCCGCGAACACGAGCCATCCTGCGCGGTCTTGATGTATCGTACGAAAAAAAAGCCCGAGGTCGCCTCATCAGTACGTGTGCAGGAGACGTTGTCGCGTCTGAGGCAAACACCGAGCATTCTTTTCATGCAGAAATTCGCGATCAATCAGGTGACATCGTTGCGCGGATCACGACGTTGTGGGTCATTGGCCCTGAAGTCACCGACTCTAACAAACCAGCATGATGACCTCCGTAGAAAATCTGTACGAGAATGCATTTACCAAAATGATCGGTATTGAGTTTCCGATTATCTGTGGCGCGATGTATCCGTGCAGCAATGCGGAATTGGTCGCGGCCGCATCTGGTGCCGGTGGCATCGGGATCGTGCAACCGATCAGCCTGACGTACGTGTACGGCTACGAGTATCGCGCGGGACTCCGGCATATTCGATCGCTTACCGACAAGCCCATTGGCGTCAATATGTTGGTCGAAGGGAGCAATGCGACATACCGCAAACGGCTGGAACAGTGGATGGATATTTCGCTGGACGAAGGCGTTCGCTTTTTCATCACAGCGCTTGGGAACCCACGTTGGGTTGTGGACAAGGCAAAGCAAGCTGGCGGCGTTGTCTTTCATGATGCGACCAACGCCGAACATGCCAAGAAAGCGTTGGACAACGGGGTGGACGGATTCATTTGTGTCAACAACCGCGCCGGTGGTCACGCCGGTGAACTGAGTCCCAAGGAACTGTACGATCAGATCGTCCCGCTGGGAAAGCCAATGATTTGCGCCGGCGGCGTCGGCGGGCGAGATGAGTTCGTCGACGCTCTGGAGATCGGATACTTGGGCGTTCAAATGGGAACACGCTTCATCGCCAGCAAAGAGGCCGCCGCCCACGATGATTACAAGAATGCGATTATCGCCGCCAACGCAACTGATATCGTCTTGACCGAAAAAATCTCCGGTGTGCCCGTATCAGTCATCAACACGCCGTACATCCAGCGACTCGGACTCAAAGCCGGCTGGCTGGCAAAGAAACTTTTACGCGGGCGAAAAACGAAACACTGGATGCGAATGTTCTACGCGATATCATCCGCGATCCGGCTCAAGAAGGCGAATCTGAAAGGAGCCAGCTACAAGGATTTTTTTCAAGCCGGAAAAAGTGTCGATTCGATCGACGAGGTTTTGTCGGTCGCGGATATTTTCGATGAACTCGTAAGTCGCCGTCACGCTCCGCCGTGAAGTGGCCCGACCGGGAATGATTCCATTTCACTTGTTGGGATCGTAGTGACGTTTCTTCTATCGCCAGTTTCTACTCCGATGAAATTGGACCTGAAGCACAACATAAAGTCGGGCTACATCACGCGGAGCATGATGGCAATGTTGAAAGTCGCCGTCACTTTCAGCAGGAATCCATTTTGGCTGTCGGCAGCGGCGAGGTCGAAATGACCTGCCAAGATGCATCCGAATCGATGTCGCTACGCAGTGAATCCATGTCGTCAAGAAACGAAGCCGTGGAGCTAGATTCTTCGTAATCCGCATGAACCTACCCGTCACCGGCATGCCCAGGCGGTTGATGTGTTTTGCACGGGCACAACCACGCGTATTTCCGATGATGACTGAGGGGTCCAATCTCAGGTTCTCATTGTTGCCTTATGTCATTGCAGGGACGCACGTGACATCTACTAGCTATCAAATTGCGTTACTCTTCTTGCATCTTGCGATCGTGCTAAGCGGTTGCGCGGCCACGAATCGGCCGCAGATGACTGGAGATCGTTTGCCACAGGCTTGCGATCAGATCGAGTGCTTCCAGAAGGTCTACTTAATACGACACGGTTGGCACACGAGCCTGGTGTTCAATCGGTCCGGGATTTCGCCGGTCGATTGGCCGGAAAGCACTGCGATCCAAAACGCCAACTTTATCGAAGTCGGTTGGGGAGACGAGGGTTATCTGTGCTCGAGTTTCTTGAACCCGTTCGTCATGGCAAAAGCGGGCTGCGTGCCGAGTCGAAGTGCGATTCATGTTGCCGGATTCGCCGAGCGGCCAGAGACGTTCTTTGACGAAAGCCAGATCATCGAATTCCAATTAACGTCTTCACAGATGCGAAAGCTGCATCGTTTTATCCACGCGAGTTACGCACGCGACCAAAATGATTGTCCGATCCGATTGGCCCCGTCAAAATACGGCGTGGGAGCGAT
This sequence comes from Pirellulaceae bacterium, assembly GCA_013002105.1. The sequence continues at coordinate 4,003 of JABDKS010000075.1, forward strand.
CTATCGGTCCACCGGCTACTACTATCTGCCAAATACTTGTAACGTCTGGACAGCGAGGGCACTGGCCAAAGCGGAGGTGCCCGTCGCCGCTCCACTGTCTACATTTGCCCAATCGCTTGTGTTGCAATCCAAATGTGTGGGGCGAGAAACCCAGAAACGATCGACGGTATTGCCGGTCATTTACCCATTCTGTAACTTCGATTCACCCGGTAGGTAGTTTTGCGAGTCGTTGCAACACGAGCGAAGATCGCGTGCGATGTGCAGTGATGCGATGAACTGATCGAGTGTCTATACGCCCACTTTTTTTAACGCGTTCAGTTGCTCGCGTTCAGGCATTTTCTTGTAGAAGGGGTCCAGCGGATAGCAGCCACTGACGATTCCGTTTCTTGGGGCGGTGGTGCAATCGCTGAATGTGCGACAGACCTTCTTTCGAGTCATCACGGATCCCGCGATCACATCGGCAGGAAGATCTGGGTAGGACAATACCATTCGCCCCAATCCCACCGAGTCGACCATGCCGTCGCGAACGACTGCTTGGGCAACACCGGGCAGCCACTCTTGCAGGTAGGTGTATCCTGAACCCACGAATACCAAGTCAGGATGTTTGCGTTTTAGCTCCGCCGTGGCTTGGATCTGACGTACCGCACCGACCAGTGGGTCTTCGGGCGGTTGGTATCCGTCGCTGGGTGGAAAGTATGCCGGGCGTTGGATGTGCGGGTTGTAGTAGGGGCTGCCGGCGGTCGTGCAAACCAAATGGATGCCCAATTCTTTCAGCAACTCCATTAATTTGGATGGCTCGGTCAGGTCAATTCCCAGACCGCTGCCGTCACCGCCGAACGTGAGTCGAGGATCCCCGAGTGGATCGGGAACGCCGATGTCGTCGTCGCCACCTTTGTGAGGCAAGAAATCAAAGATGCTCACGCGAACGGCGAATTTCAAGCCCGGTGCCGATGCACGCACGCCACTGACGATCTCGCGGAGGAATCGAGTTCGATTCTCGAAGCTGCCGCCATATTTGCCCTCGCGATCAAATCCGCTCAGCAGTTCGTGGCCCAGATACCCATGACAGTGTTTGATGTCGATGAATGTGAATCCGACCTTTTCGGCAAGCACTGCGGCGGCGATGAAATCGTCGACCAACGTCGACAGGTCATCATCGGATAGCAGGTTTTGATCGTCCGCGATGCCAAGCTTTGCATCCAATGACGGATTGCGTTGTGCCGTGCGAGGTTCGGCGTGTCCCTTGTCATTGGGACGGGCGAAACGTCCAGAATGCGTCAACTGAAGGCCTACAACTAAGTCATCGACCGTACCGAAACGATCGGCATGTGCATCCATGAGTGCTGACCGCAGAGATTCGATTCCCGACAAGTTCTGGTCGCAAATCATTACCTGATTTGGGTTGGCACGTCCGTCGTGGCGGACTGCAACGGCTTCGCCACCCCAGATCAATTTCGCACCGCTGATTCCGAAGTTATGCCAACGACGAAGCGTTAGATCGGTTGGCAACCCACCACTTGTGCCATCCCAGCCTTCCATCGGCAAAATGCAAAAGCGATTTCCGATCCGCAGTCCATCGACATCGATTGGCTGTGCCAAGACGCTGTCACTGCCGGACGCAACATTCTCGTCACATGGTAATTCGAGTCCCAACTCGTCCAGGCGGTGAACAAAGTCGGCGTGCGTCTTTAGACTCGCGATTCTTGGATAAGCCATCTATCAGGATCCTTGCAGGTTTCGTTCCAGGTCGTCGAGTATCGATTGCAGTACGGGTAGATCCGAATCGGGACGCTCTGGCGAACCGGGAAAGGTTCGATTGGTTTGAATCTGTCCGCGTAGATGCAAAAACATCGCTGCGGAATGTTTGTAGGCCGGCACGTCGGGGCGGAAGGTGAACGCACCCAAATACTGCAACAAGTCGTTCAATTCATAAAAGCCGGTATCGCCCGACTCCCACATCGCGTCGCGTTTTGCAAACGCATCGGGGCAAAACGTGCTTAGCCCCAGCAAGTAATCACTGCCGTACATCACCATGTCGATCGCAAGATCATTTCCAGTGCAAACTTGAAAATCGGGACGCAAGCGATTTCTTAATTCCAGTCGTTGCCATTCCAGTTCGCGGCTGAGGGATGAGTGTTTGGCACCGACACACGATCGGATCGCCATCAATTGTTCGTAGACGGCAAGAGAATAGACGCGACCGAAGGGTGCAAAGATCTGGCCTAATTCAAATCCGTAAAACGCATCGCACGCATCACCCATTGCTTGGTAGGCCTGAATAATCTCGTCGTCACCACGCTCGATCAATCCGTAGGACTGAAAGATCACAGGAATACCGCTGTGCTGCTGAATCTGGTCCATGCTCGACCGATACGCATCGATATTGAGCGATGCCCCAGGTGTATCCTTTACGAAGGCTCCCGCAACGTACTTGCGACCGTTGGCAAGTGACTCTGTTTGTCGCAACACTTCGACGCGAGTCGGCTCATCGATCAAATGTCCATAGCCGGTGTCCATATTGACCGCTGGAGCCAAACCGGCGTCGAGCGTACGGGTGACGTGAGCTTGAAAACCTGGCCAGTCGATCGACCCGTCGTCCAACACCGGCAGCAAAATCGCGGAGATGCCGTTAATCTTGCGACGCGGGGTCAGCAGTGACAGGGGGTCCACGGGTGTCATCGAGTGCTTGGCTGTTCGCGAAATGGGCAGGGGACAGCTGATACTGGCAGAATGTAGTTGCATTTAAGATAATTGTCTTGGAAAATCGGGTTTTTCAAACATTTGCAATTCGGGCAATGCGATCCAATGAAAAGAAGATTGACAGATCAGGCGCTGCGGGAAAGATTGCCGGACTGGGGCGTTTTAATGTTGGAAAGCCACCATTCGCCGCAATTCACGATGGATTGGCGATCTCACCGGTTTCTGAAAATCGTCTACGTTCTTCAGGGCGGTGGTGACTTTCATTTCGCAAAACGCAGGAATGCGTTTTCTGCCGGTGACGTCGTCGTGGTCCCTGCTGAAACACCCAACCGGATCGAAGACGATCCGACCTCCGCGTCGAGCCTGTACATCTGCTGCATCGCGACGTCGCTTTTGCAATTTGACCCCGCCCTGGTCGGGCGAATTCAGACGCAGTGTGTCCGAGGCGATGGTCACTTTGCCAATCGCGTGTCGTCGCTGATGCGTCGAATGGTCCACCATCAAGACAGTAGCGGCCGCAATCGTCCGATCGCAATGGTCACCGAGGCGATGCGTTTGGTTCAACTGGTGTTGCAACGGGAGCAGCCGCAACGCAAGTCGGTCGTCGACACGGAGCGATCGCCGCACCGAGAGGCGATGGCTCGCTACATCGCATCGCTGCCTCGCGAGTTTTTTGAAGCGACCACGATCGATGCGGCGGCGGCAAGTTTGGATATGCCGCGGAGGACGTTTACCAAGCTTTTTGCAGAGGAGAGTGGTCAGACTTGGTTGCAACATATCCGTCAGTTAGCGATTGGTCACGCCATGGCGCGACTGGTCGAGACCGACTTGCCTATCGCGTCCGTCGCGTTTGAGTGCGGATTCAATGATTTGTCAACGTTCTATCGACAATTCAAATCGCAAGTGGGAATGTCGCCGGCAGCTTATCGTGCCGCGTAACCAATCAAGACTTCTTCTTGCGGATAAAGTACATCACGATCAGGACAATTCCGATGATAATGAACAGCATGCACGCGACGCCTGAGCCGAACTGAACGGCCCGTCGTTCGGCTCGTGGCATGCTCTGTCCATCCAGCATCATCATGAACAGCAAATTGGAAAAGACGCCGGAAAAGATACATACGAATCCCCAAAACCAGAGCGGCTGTTTCTTCAGTCGCTCCATCGGCGTATCGTTGTCTTTGGCCATCATTTTTTCTCTGCAGATGTCGTTGATCGGGGGATGGTCGCTTATTCAAGCGAAAGCTTACTTCGCGGCGACCGTGGCTTTGTAAATTGGATGCGACTTGCGTCCGCCGGCGCGCAGATAAGCAACCAGGTCGGCAATTTCGTCTTGATTAAACGAATCCAGCAATCCACTTGGCATCATGCTGTTCTTAGCCGGCTGAGTCGCTTCGATTTCGTCACGCATGACAATGGCCAGACTGGAGGGATCCAACATGTTGGTCATCACTTTCAGCTCATTGCCACGCATATTCACGATTCTGCCAATGACCGCTTTTCCGTCGTCGGTCAAGAACTGCGTCGCCCCGTATTGGTCGCTAATCACTTTGTTGGGCTCGATGATTGACACCAGCAAATCTTTGGGGCTGAAGCGGCCGCCGGCACCGGTCAGATCGGGACCCAGGATCCCGCCTTGCAAGCCCATTCGGTGGCACTTGTAGCACTGTGCTTGGGCAAACACTTTCTTGCCACGTTCGAAATCGGCAACGTGATCCGGATTGGTTACCGCGGCGGTCAAGTCCTCCACCGTCCACTGTTTCACAACAGGACGTGGCTTCGACTCAATTGCGACTTCGACTTTCGGTGGGTGAATGACGGACGCCAGGCTTTTCTGCACATCTTGGGGAACCCGTTCCAATGCGGCGTTTTTGATGTTGTCAATAAATCCGCCAAACGACATGCCGCCGCGTGCAGATTGGATATCGTTGAACCACTGAAAGTACTTTTTGTGCAATTCAGGCGTCCAGCCTTCCTGCATGTTACGTAGCGTCATCGCATAATGAATTTGGTTCTCTTGGCTGGGAGAGGACGCCATTTCAGCGACAATTTTTGCTACCGATTTCGCAGATCCCAGATAGACCAGTACCTGAGCCAATTCACGGTCGACTTCGTTATTGCCAGTGGGAAATTGTTTGGCCAACTTTGATTCGATCTGTTGGGCGTCGTCGCCGCTGATTTCACCCAAACGAATTGCCACCAAACCGTACGCTCTGAGCAGGTCGATCCGAACGCCGTTACTGAGCTTGGCAAAATCGATCTCGGCTAAGGCGTCTAACGCAGCTTTTTGGTCCGCGGGTTTTCCGTGACGTGCCAAGGCAATGACGCCCAGGATTCGTGAACGCGCGTCGGATGTTTGCAATACTTGGTCACGCCAAAAGTTGACGGGATGATGTTCCAGGGATGTCCGCGCGGCATGTCGAATAGCGGCGTCGGAGTGAGACAGGTGTTTCATCGCCAGTTCCAATGATTCCGCATTGGTTTCTCCGATGTGGCTTGATTCGAGGCGTTGTCGCAAACCACGCAGTCGCTGTGCTGCCGCTGGGGGTGTGACGCTCGCGTCGACATTCGCCGCTGGGCCTGCCGCATCGACTCCTTTGCCGGTGTAAACGATACGGTACAAACCGCTTTGCGTTTGTCGGCCACCAATGGTGACGTACAGCGCACCGTCGCCAGGATGAACGGCCAAATCGGTTACTGGCAGGGGTGCGGCGGTCGCGAATGTTTCGTAAGTACCCGAGTACGAACTGCCATCGGCGGTCAAATGCACGGCGTGAATGTTTCCGTAACTCCAGTCGCAAATGAAAAGTGCGTCCTGGTACTTCTTAGGAAATTTTGTCTCGTAGCCAAAAACGATTCCCGTCGGAGAACCGGCTCCAATATCAACCGACGCACCAAAGGAATCGGGATAGTAGTGGGGCCACTTGCCCGTTCCGTTACGCCAACCAAAGTCCGCGCCGCTGATCACGTGATTGATCCGCGTGGGGCGATACCAAGGTGTTCCGACATCCCACTCCATGTCGGCGTCATATGTAAATAGTTCGTTGTCTCGGTTGAGTGCGATGTCATACGGATTTCGAAAACCAGTCGCAATCAGTTCGACATCGCTACCATCGGGGTTCATTGACATGATAAATCCACCGGGTGCCATTCGTTTGGCATTGTGCCCGCGTGCGTCGGGCATTCGACCCAGCAGATGATCCTCCTGCCAAACCTGCGGGACGCGGCTGCGCGAGATTTTGCCGGGCAGGTCGGTGTTGTTTCCGGCCACTGAGAGAATGCGTTTGCCGTCAGGCGACAAAATCATGGCGTGCGGTCCATGCTCACTACCACCGTTAAGCGGCACGACGTTTTCTTTCTTGTCGTATTGATCATCGCCGTCGGTATCGGTCAATCGCCAGATTCCGCAACCATGATCTCGCGAGTTGACATTGGCGTACAACGAATCGAATGCACACAGCAAACCTTGGGCACCGATGAAATCGATTTTCAGCTTTTCGACTTTTGCTTTCTTGCCCGACACATCAATTCTGTAGAGCCCGCCGTCCTGGTCGCATGCGATCAGCCGTCCTTTAGGATCGACCGTCAAACTGACCCAGGAACCTTGCTGTTCACCGGGTACCTCGTATAAAAGCTCGACTTCGAATCCAGGCAGCAGACTGAATTGCTCGGGAGCTGTCACACCAAGCCCCGCAGCATGTGCTTGGCAGGTAATGACAACGGTCGCCAATAGTAGTCCGTACAAAAACTTGATGCTTCGCATTAAACGCGATTCCTTGAATCTGAAAGCGAGGGGCGTGACCCTCCGGTGGAGGGAACGTTGGACAACGCAAGACGATTTGCCGAAAAATTGGCGTGTCCGGGAGTGGCGGTGGAGTGGGTCCAAAAAAGCGGCTCGAATCGAATTCTCGAACGCTTGCGGACGAGACGATGCCCATGATAACCGCATAATGGCTGACGCTACAACGCAGTGCCGTCAGGTGCTGCGATCTGACGCATAGTCGGTATTGTAGTGGGTTGTTGACCGCACGTTTTCCGCCTTCCCTTGGAAACCAAAGTTCATGTCGCTGATCAAAAACAAAGCAGAACTGCAACGCAAAGTCGGATGGGATAAGCAACTGGCCAACGAACCAGTCGAACGCGCCAATTTGCGCAATTACATTGCCTTGCAACTCGCCTCGGCCGGGCTTTTACCGCCGGACGAGGATTTGGCCGGTGACACGCTGGCAGCCTTTTCTACCGGCATTCTGGAGAGTCTTCGCGAAAAGAACCGCTTGCTGGCAGATTACCGCGCGCCGGTGGACTCACGGATCGAGTCTTTCTTGAATCGCTATTTTGCCGACCAGGTCGGTGATGACCCGCTGCGCTTGCCCAGTCGGTCATTGGTGTTGGATCGCCATGGGATGGCCCGTGAGCTGAGCCTGCCGGTTCAAGGCCACAAATTTTGCAACGACCAGGTCGAATCGTATCGTTGTCTCAACGGCGTGCTGAACAATCCGCAAGCCGACCGCCGAACGACTGCTGGTACCTTTCACGTTGTCGAGGGTGGTCTTTCCATCCCCGGTGACAAACGCATTGTTCCCAAGACTGCTTTTGTCAATCTGTTTCGCCATGCGATGAATCCACCGGATGAGCTGACGCTATTGCCCTACACGAGCGAATCGGCCAATCCGGCGCACACATGGGTTTCGCTGTTGTTGCGTCCGTCCGTTTGCCCGGAGGTCCCTGGGTTCTGTGAAGCCAAGTCGTTGGAGACACGATTTTTTGCACCAGGAACGCTCGTGAGCAACTTGGACTTCGTTGAATCGATCTTCGGCAACGCGGGGGATCCGTTGATTGCCGAAAACGACGCCGGATTGGACGTGCACTCCTGGAGCGGTCACACCGGCTGTGTGATCCTGGCAACCCATTTGATTCACGTGACAAAAAAGGAACTCGGACTGCCGCATTACGACGATGCGACGGATCGGCAACGTCGCGATTCGATGTGTTGGAAAGACGAGTCGGAGTGTTACAACGACGGTGGAGCGTTTAAGTTGACCTGTCGCGATGCCTCGGGCGTGATGGTGACGATCATCGCGGATAATTATTACGGCTACTGCAAAAAGGAAGTCAAAACGCAGATCAGCTATGCCACCAACTTGATGGGAGGCACCGAGGAGGAGCACGCTGGCGGAGCCTTGGCATTTGCTTCGTATTCGTTGGGCGAAGAATTCCAAGTGGATAGTCGGCGTTACAACGGGCGGACATTCGAAGACGTGGCCGAGGACTACGCCGAATTCATCGATATCCAAAGTGAGGGCTATGGAATCGATCGCAACGACCCGACAGTCATCTACATCCCCGAGAACGCGAAAGCAACGCTGCAGGAGCGATGTATCAAGTGGGAGCACAACGGCAGCCAGCAGCGGATTCCTTTGTCCCCCCAGAATGTTTACATCGCGCCAAGTGGTTACAAAATTCAGTTGGAAAAACATCCCGCTGCACCGTCCTGGCGACTGGTCGGCACGGTTGGCGAAGGTGTGTTTTGCCATAAGCCGTGTACGGTTAGTGGCGGTGGCAAAAGCGAGATCAGCAAGAGTCTGGACGACTACATGTTGTACGGACCAATCTTTGTGACCGACTGTGAGAAAGATTTTGCCAAGCTGGACGAGATCTTTTCCAAATCCTATCAAGATCGATGGTCTGCATCGTTCACCGGGCGTACCGACTACACGGACCGCACAAGTCGATCGGTGCTTGATCCTTCGCGTAGTCTCGGCAGCGTGATCAAACTGCTGACGCCGTCTCCCGATTACAACGATTCGTACAATCAATGGCTGTCGGAAATCCCCGAACACGTTTATTCGATGGCATTGATCATCAAAAGGTTTACGCGGCCGGGAATGGAAGATAGTTGGCGTGATCATTTCCGTGTTGATATCGTCAACGGCGCGCCCGGTCACGAGCTGAAATTGGACACGCGTGGTTTGGTCGGGACCTATTTGCGAGTTGGTTTGGACAAGAAAAGCTGGCGGACATTTAAATTGCGGCAGGATTTCATGGCTGCCGCCAAGGTGCAACGCGAGGATGACATCAGTTGCAGCGTGGTCGTTCCAGCTTCGTCGGTTCCCCATCTTGGTCCATCGTTTTTGCCGGTTGGAAGCTACAAATTCGTGGCAAACTGCGAGTACCGTTTATTCCAGCGTCCCGACGATGCGGTGCATCGTGGGCTGGATAAACAAACCGAATGGGACCTTTCGCAACCTGGTAATTTCATCAGTAATTTTCAGCCATTGTCTACCGACGAGGTGCGCGGGATCGTCGAAGACGCGATCGAATTCGACAAGTTCACTGGGCCAATGGAAGAATTGTTGTTGGAAGCCGCACAACGCTCCGAGGGGTATGTTGTCAGCACGGCCAACCCTCGAATCGTCAACGGTAAGCCGACAAGTAATCCGCGTTATCTGCAAGATCGGCCCGACATGGTCAACGCCCGCGATACGTATGTCGCGATGCGTGGAATGCAATTGAATCGCAAACTGCCCGCCGACGCGCCGGTCCATGCCCCGGTCGGCGCCGTGCTGAGCGGTCGCCGCAACAATCCACCCGATCCGGTCGCCGGTCACCGCTCGCTGGCAGTTTACTCGCCGTTGCATTACCAAGAGCTGCCCGAACTGATCATGGACTTCGTCTGTTCGTTGACAGGCAAGAGCCCCAGCACCACGGGAGCCGGTAGCGAGGGCGCATTGACCAAGGGCCCGTTCAATGCGTTGATGCCATCGGTCGATTTGAATTCCACCATCGTGTCGATGATCTTGACCAACCTGGGCGGTTTCTCTTCGGCCGCCGGTCACATCGGACCGCGATTCCAAGTCGGGCACGATATCTCGTTGTTGATTCCGGAACTTTGGTGCCGAATGGGGCCCAACGAGCGCGATCCGGAAAACATGATCCAAGGGGGTATGTTGCAAAAGATTGATGACTTCCAACACGACGGCCAGTTGATACCGGCCAGTCGCTTGGGGTATCGCATCACTCGCCGGTTTGTGCGGACGTATTTAGCGCGAGTGTTTGACAATCCGTCGAAGGTTTTCACCGACGAAATCTTGCAACCCGAAAAACAAGATCTGGATTCGTTTGCCGACGGCATTTTATACATTGCCGAAGCCCAGCAGCGCGTTGCCAAGACTTACTTCCAAGACGGCGGCTACGAATTGGCGTGTCCACCACTGCAAGCCATCTTGAACATCATGGCGTTTGGGGATCATAACGGAAAGTCGATTGATGACCCAGCGATTCGCGATCTCTTTACGCGCGAGTCACTGTTGCAAAGCGATTGGTATCAGCGTCGCCTGACAGAAAAGAAACAGCGAGATATCGATCATTGGCGGTCGTTCGAGACGCGTTTGGGCGACTACCTTTCGTCCAAGTCGCACGCCGAATCGGCCGATGCACTGAGTCTAAGCAGTCGACTGCAATTCGCACAGCAAATGCGTGCCGACGCCGAGTCACCCGAATACATCGAGAAGATTTCCGGCACGCTTGGCGCTGACCCAATGCGACCATCGACCAAAGACGCGACGTTGGTCGATCGGTTGGCGAGCGTTTAGCCTTCGGTCACGGGTTCGTGTCCAAAGGCGGACAGCCGCTTTCGATTTTCACGTAGGCCAGCACCGGTATAAGTGGAGTCATTGCCGGGACCGGTCCTGGCCTAGGGTAGGAACGCGCGTCGCTGCCGTGACCCCTCTTCTAATATCTCTATCGGGGTCGCTGATCCAACACACCGCGTTTGTCTTCCGCAGTCGCTCGAATAACAGCAAACTCGGAGATGGAGTCGACGTTCAGTTTTCGTAGGCCCGATTGACGTCTCCGGTCTACCGTTCGACCGCTCAAGGCTAGTTCATAGCCGATCGCTTTGTTGGGCTTTCCACGCGACGCACAATCGAGCACGGCAAGTTCTTCGGAGGTTAGACTCTCGATCGCCTCGCGAGCATCACGGACACGTTTCTTTTCAGAATGAAAACGTTGGCTCTGGTCGACGGCACGTCGCACTTCTTCTTTGAGTCGCTGGACTTTGAACGGTTTTTCCAACAACGTCACGGCGCCGCGTCGCATCACTTCTACCGCGACGGATACGTCCGCGTATCCCGTCAGCATGATCAGTGACAGACTACTGTCTTTGGAGATCAACGCCTGCTGAAGCTCCATGCCGTTCATGCCGGGCATTTGCAGGTCCGTCACGACGCATCCGGTGTCATCGGGATCAATTTGTTCGATCAACTCCGTCGCATGCGAGAAGGTACGAGGATGATACCCACCCGACTCTAATGCTTCTCTGACGGCGTTGAGCACGAGTGGGTCATCGTCAACGACGTAAACCACTTTTCGTCTAGTGCCAGACTCTGTCCCACTCTCTGAATCCGAAATCAAGGCAGCCACAAACTGTATCCTCATGAAAACCCATGTTACGCTTGAGCGCCTATCGAAACCGATAGCCATGTGCCCCGCTCAATTGTTCCATTGAATGTAGCGTTTAGAACGAAATCGTGGCATACATGTTTTCAGAATTTCGTTTTCCCAGCTTGTTCGACCAATAGGTGCGTTCGCCCGACCGTCGGCTGGCAACCTGATGATGTCAGCAAAAAAAGGGCCGCGCCCAGTCTCGTCCATGGGAGCCGCCGGCGCGGGGATTGATGGCCCGACGTTGTTTGTTTGGCAAGCGCGGCCGGCGCTATCGGTCCACCCATTCGCAGAATTTCGCTTCGCAGAGGTTGCCTGGATGGCGAAAGTACGCCATCGGGGTTTCGAGCATTCGTGAATTGGAATTCGTCGTGAATTCTGGGGCCGTTTAAAAAAAATTCATTGTCGCAGCGATGCCCCAATGTTGCGGTGTTTGCTTGATCCGCAGCTACGTATCCGTGATCGCTGCGTTAACCGCTTCGATCAACTTGTTGGCGGTGAACGGTTTTTGCAAAAAGGAGTCCAGTGGGTTTTCGACAGAGACTCCCAATTCGGTGCTCTGGCCAAAGCCGCTGATAAACAAAACGGGCAGGTTCGGGATTTGCTTTCGAAAGTTTCTCGAAAGTTCTTGGCCGCTCATTCCAGGCATTACCAGGTCGGTGACCAGCAGATCGATCGCGAGCAAAGGTTGTGCGGCGAATTGTAGTGCTGCAGGTCCGCTTTCCGCCTCCAGCACACTGAACCCGTTTACTTCTAATGCCATCCTTGCGACCTTGCGGACGCCGGGTTCGTCTTCGACCAAAACAACCACTCTCGCTTGGTTATCAAGCGATGGGGTGCTAGCTGTCAACTGCGTGTCGGGGCTGTCGACAATCGGCAGCAGAATACCGAATGTCGTCCCGGTTCCCAATTCGCTATCGACGCGAATACTTCCGCCCGCTTCGCTGACGACTCCATAGCTGACCGATAAGCCGAGTCCCGCTCCCGAGCCGATTGGTTTGGTGGTAAAGAAGGGTTCGAAGCAATGCAGCATTGAATCGGAGTCCATCCCAACGCCATCGTCGGCCACCGTCAGCTCCGCATATCGGCCCGGTGCCAATTCATCTGACCCAATTTCGATCTCGACTTCGCGGGTCGTCAATGTCAGGCGACCTCCTGAGGGCATCGCGTCGCGTGCGTTGAGTGCGAGATTCAAGATGACCTGTTCCAAGTGCGTCTTGTCGGTGCGGATTTTTCCAAGCTCGCCGGCTAGTTGGGTAATTAGGACGATGTCTTCGCCGATCACTCTCCGGAGCAATGATTCGCTCTCGGATACGATCTTATTCAGGTCGAGGAATTCTTTGTGATGGAGCGATTTGCGACTGAAGACCAATAGTTGATGAGTGAGCGAGGTGGCGCGATCAGCTGCCGTGGAAATGGCCTCTACGAATCGGAGGTTTTCGTCGGTGACGTCCAAACGACCGTGCATCAACTCGGCGTATGTACTGATGACCGTTAACACGTTATTAAAGTCGTGGGCGATTCCGCCGGCCAGGCGACCGACCGCCTCCATTTTTTGCGATTGTCGTAGTTCGTGCTCCAAACGTTTTCGATCGGTGATATCGACCAGTGCACCGCGCATCGCGACCACATCGCCATTGTCGACAATCACTTTGATTGCATTCTCGACCCACACCACAGAGTCGTCGACTCGGATCATCCGAAATTCAAGGCGATGATCTTGATGCCGTCGAATGTTTTCCTGGAATTCGATGAGAACCGAATCACGGTCATCGGCATGGATTCGAGACTGCCAGTAACCAGGTCGGTACCAATCGTCCGCGTTGCACCCCAATAGAGCTGTACAGCAACCGGTGGCGTTGGTCAGCTGCTGGCCGGTGGGGTCACTTTCCCAGATGATTGTTCGCACCTCATCGAGCACCATTGCCTGGCGCGAAAGAGATGACTGAAGCATCTCAATTTGGCTTGAATTTCCCGATAGACGGTCTTGATCCGGAGCCTCTGGATCGTCCGATCCCGGATGGAGATCGTGACCATTGGGTGGGGTTGGCATCTGCACTTGGCCCGAGCTTGGTGTGAAATTCGCCCCCCTCGAATCACAACCGTGATGATGGCTCCATTGGATCGCCATTGCGACCGAAAACGAAATTCATCACGTAACGCTGGTTCGCTCACCCCAACGATTTCTGACGGAACCAGTGTCGCACCAAATCGTAAGCTTGCGATTAATGTACACAATCTTCGCGAGGGGCCAACATCACTTTGGTTCAGATAAAAGTGGCCATCGGAAAATGTTTTGATCGAAGACAGTAGTGCGGGACTGACGCAAATAGAGGGGGCCTGAATGGGAACCTTTCCTCTTTAGAGCAATTTTAGTTTTCTCGCAGGCCAGTACCTGTCCTGGCGCAGCTGTGCCAGGACAGGTCCTGGCCTACGATTGATCCCACGTATTAAGTAAAAATGCTCCAGAGCCATTTCATCGTAGATATAAGTTGGTCGCATGCTTGGACCTGTCCTGGCGAAGTCCCAGCCACTTTCAAACGTTCGGTGTCCAGCTAGCACTAAAGTGGTACCTACGGTCGCAGTTGGATCGTTCGTCACTGGCTGGCCGTGAAGAATGACTTGGATGGGCCGACCCAAACGCAACGCCAAGCTTTGCTGCCACCCATTGGGCCACAGGAGTCCCCTTATGGAGGTGATTGTGTCATGGCCTTTACCCCATCTGCCTTTACCCCATCGGCCTTTACCCCATCGGTCGGTGCACCACAGGGTCAATGTTCCTGAATGGCGCAATGGTCCAGCAGGGCGCAATGCTCATTGGTTGTCGCTGCTTGGTTTCAACGATTGGTTTCAGCGTTGGGCCAACCCAACCTTTCACCAAAATCGAGTCAACGAAATCCGGTCGCAAGGACCAATCACGGTCCCGCTGCAGATTCATCCAAGAACGCCAGCAGATCGCGAATTTCCCGGTCGGTCATCAGGTCGATCAGCCCGTCGGGCATCATGGACGTGGTCAACTCCTTTCGCGCAACCACTTCCGAAGTTTTGATGACTCGCTCGCGTCCGGCGTTGTCT
>JABDKS010000097.1 GCA_013002105.1 Pirellulaceae bacterium
GTACTGTACATGGCCGCCTTGAGTGCCCGGAGATACAACCCCGCGATCGCGGCATTCTCCAATCGCCTAACTGAACAAGGCAAACCTCCAAAGGTAGTCATTACGGCATGTATGCGGAAGATCGTCGTCACTCTAAACACAATGGTCAAAACAAATTCACCATGGCAAAATCTAAAAAACGCTTGACACTCAACACAGCCGCTCCCGCGACAGCGTATTTTCCAATGGAAAGTCATATGCGCGGGAGGGTAAAGTGTTGATTGCAAAAGCAGACTTGTGGGTAAAGACAAGGTTCCCACCGGCCACCCGAACATGAATGCCGGTTTCCACCGGCCGATACCGCGAACCCGGTCAGGGGAAAACGAAAAGTTTTGTTCAGGTAGCCGGTAAGAACCGGCCCCACGTGTGACGCGACGTTTCGCTGTGGTTCCACCTACCGATGGTCGCGTGAACGTTCCATCGACACGATTCCTTTTCAGCTCGCCCTTGAGGGCCAGGCCCCCATTTATCGAATACGCATTTCATGGAAGCACCATTCTTCATCGCGACGGGGCAACGGTCACGCAACGTGCGCCGCGCGTCGACCAGCTTCGCTTGGATCGCGATCGCATGGTTGATCGTCATGATGTCGGGTTGTGGTCATCGTGAGAAGGATCGGCAAGATTCCGCGACTGCCACCGGCCAGCAGGATGCTGAGTCGATGCCCACGATCTCGCTGATCCAACAGAAAATCAACGCGAAGGATTTCGAGCTTGCGGACCGGTTATTGCAAAAGTATCTGGTTACGCATCCCGACGATGCGGTCGCTGTTTCTTTGGCGGCCGAGACCGCATTGGGCAAAGGTGACGTCGGCCAAGCCATTTTGTTGCTCGATTCCGCGGCCGAATTGGATGCTGACAATCTGCAACGGTATTCACGGCGTGCCGCCGAGATGCTGGCTTCGGTTGGCGACTGGCAAGCGGCGATTGACCGGCTAACCGCATTGGTCACCGATGATCCGGACAACGACGATCTTCGTCGACAACTGGCCACGTGGTTGAACGAGCGTGGATACCGGTTCGATGCGAACGAACACGTTCGACAACTGTGTCTCCGCGGTGGCGCGACGCCGCGTGAACTACAGGGGCTCGTCTCGCCGACGCGTTCGTACACGGGATTCACCAGTAAACCCGACATCCACGACGCTGCAGAAATGACGCGACTGGGACCCTTGAACGTCGCACGAGGTTTGTTCAGCGAAGGAGACGCCCGCGAGGCCATGGAGTTGCTGAAAAACAGCGATCTGATTCGCCACCGCGACCCCGCTGCTGTCGCGTTTTACGGTCAAGTTCTGATCGATTTGCAGCAACAAACAGAATTTCAGCAGTGGTTGCAAGATGTCGATCAAAGTTCAGAACGCTATCCGGCCTACTGGATCGCTCTGGGCGGCTGGGCCATGGAACAACGCGAGTTCCCGGTAGCCGTTCGATGTTTTGCCGAAGCCGTCTTGCGAGAGCCTGGCGACGTCGCCGCCAATCAGCGCATCACCCACGCATTGCTTGCCGTCGATGACCAAGAAACTGCCCAGAAATTTGAATTGCGAAACAAGCAGATCAATCAATCGTTGCAACTGACAAAAAAACTCCTGGGCGAACTGCAACTCGATCCGCAAGCCATCGGGGAACTGGCACAACTACTCAGCGATGCCTCGCGCCCGAGCGAATCGTTGGCCTGGTACCAAGTCGCCGCTGAACGAATGGGTTCGCCGCCGGCGGCAATGCAGCAGATCGACCAAGCGAGAAAACGACTGACCCAGGTGGCCCAAAGCCAGACGCTCAAACGAGCGTTGGTGTGTGGGCTGGATTTGAATGACTATCCACTCGATCACGTCCAAGATGTGTTGGCCGCCGCACGTTCGTCCCGTCCCAATACCGAAAAACCAAACGCAGACGCACAGACGAAGATGGCGGCAACGCCGCCCCGATTGCCGGCGCGATTTGTCAACGTTGCGGCAAAGCGGGGATTGAATTTTCAATACCGCAACGCCGCCGATCCGATCTTGCGGGAGTTTCGGATCTTCCAAGCGTACGGTGCCGGTGTCGCCTGTCTGGACTACGACCAGGACGGCTGGGTCGACCTTTATGTTGGGCAAGCGGCGGGCGAACCGGAGCAACAGCCCGGCGTCATGGCTAATCTGCTCGCACGCAATTTGGGCGATCGATTCGTCGACAGTACTCAGCCGAGCCAAAGTGATGATCGCGGTTACACATTCGGCGTGACTAGCGGCGATTGGAATCAGGACGGGTTTCCCGATTTGGTCGTCGGCAATCTGGGTCGCAATCAGTTGATGATCAATCAGGGCGACGGGACCTTTCGTCCTCAGGCAGGCGATTCGCTCTGGGAACGTCAGCCGTTGTACACAGCAAGCCTGGCGATGGGCGACGTCACCGGCGATCAGCTGCCCGATTTGGTCGAAGTGAATTATCTGGACGACGCGAAGATTTTGGACGCCATCGAGCGAAAACCAGACGGCACACCGGTCGGTCTGCCGGGACCGCTGCATTTTCGGCCAGCGGTCGATCGTGTGTTTCGTTCCGGCGGCGATGGGACCATGCGGGGCGAGACGTTTGCCGGCCAGGGTACGGCAGACTCAACCGCCGACTCCAGTTCGATTGCGGCAACCGGCCTGGGCGTACTGATTGCCGACGTCGATTCACAGCCGGGCAACGAGATTTTCGTCGCCAACGATTTGATGGCCAATCAACTGTGGGTTCGATCCAGATCAAGCCAGCGACCTGATACCGCATCGGTTTGGATGGACGTTGCGACCGACCGTGGTGTCGCGTTTGGCGCCAATGGCAACCCGTTGGCGTGCATGGGAATCGCAGCGGCCGATTTCGACGCCAACGATCGGCTGGATATGCATATCACCAACTTCGAAGACCAATGGTCAAACCATTACTTGCAAAATGAAGCGGGATACTTCCGAGATCGCGTCGTCGCGTTTGGCTTGGATGTCCCCAGTTACAAGATGCTGGGATTCGGCACCCAAGCGATCGATTACGACAATAACGCCTTGGCCGATCTCGTCGTTGGCAATGGTCATGTCGAAGATTTCACGGCGCGGGGCAGTCGATTCGAAATGCCCAGTCAGCTGTTCGCAAACGAGCGGTCGAAATTCGTCTCGGTCGATGTCTCCGGTGATCCGACCTATTGGCAAGCCGGGCATCTGTCGCGCGCGTTAGCGAAGTGTGATTTTAATCGAGACGGACGAATCGACTTCGTGGTCACCGATTTGCAACAGCCGTTGGCACTTCTGGAGAATCAGACCGACAATGATTACCGATGGTTGCAGCTGCAATTGGTCGGATCAAATTGCGAGCGTGATGCGGTTGGTTCGATCGTGACCGTTGTCACCGAAAACCGCAGCACCGCTGCCTGGGTCCAATCCGGCGACGGGTACATGTGCAAAAACGAATCAATCGTCGCCCTGGGACTCGGCACGGACACCACGATTCAAGAGATCCATGTCCGTTGGGCCGATGGCAGCGAGCAGACCTTTGGTGACATCGAACCCAATAGAAGGTGGCTACTTGTAC
>JABDKS010000377.1 GCA_013002105.1 Pirellulaceae bacterium
GCCTTCAGGTCCGCATGTGCTTCCAATGTCCGCTGACGCGCTAGTTGAATCGTCCAAGCATTGCCACCGGCCATGCCCAGGGCAGACGCAAGATCGATCAATTGCGTCGGCGCGTCTTGGGTATTCGCAGCGGCCGGCAATTCGGCCGGCTTGCCAGGGTGAGCTAGCGGAGGCGGCAAGGTTTCTACCGAACCGCTTTGCGATGCAACGCCCTCGTGCCCAGTCAGTGTCAGGTAGCTGCCACCCTCGACAGCGTGATGATCGGCTCGACTGGAGCGGCCAAGCCGGTAATTGGCAACCTGAAAGACTGATCCGCTCTTGGTCGCCACGCGACCTTCTTCCGTTGCAGTCGGCTCAACTGTCGGCGGCTCTGCTACTGTCGGCACAACGACCGAAGGCTGCGATGGCGACTCCAAGTTCGTCTCCGCCGACAAGTGCGAATCCGTCCAAGGTTCCATGGTCGGAAAAGCCGTCGAACACCCAACCGCTGGCAGCAACATCAACGCCAACAGGTACCGGCGGGTCCGGCAATAACTCTTGCTCGGACAACCGCTGGTAAATTTCTTGCACGGCATCGCACTGCCTCCTTGCAGGTCGAACATCGCGTCATCCTTGACACAATGGATTCGTCATCAAACGAATGTGAGTGGTGTATTTTCTTAATCGAGTGTCTGGCTAGTTCGTGTGCACGTTCGCTGAACCGTACTGACCGCTCAAGAGCTGGTAGCGACCACGTGCCTTGTCAAAAACATTCTGAATATCAATCTCAACACGCATCGTCCGCGTCCTGGCGTCGAGCGATTGGCTGACTCGACTAACTTTCAATTCTTTGCCGTCGGAGGATGTCAGTTCACCTCGCACCGGAAAACCAATCAACGTCACACGGTTGCCGACGTCAATCAATGCGGCTTCATCTGCCGGTACCGTCATGACGCCGCGGAGCACATCAACGTGCTCGATCACCAACAGTGGTTTTCCCATCACGTTGCCGGGACTGACCAGCTGTCCGGGGTCGACGTTTCGATCGGTCACCAGGCCATCAAATGGCGCCCGGACGTTTCGCAATTGATCTTGGGCAGTTGCATGAGCCAGTTCGGCCTTGGCCACTTCGATCCCCGATTTGGCAAATTCCAATTCGTTGGTAGCAGCTTCCACGTCGGCTCGGGCCGCTTCGACATCCGCTTCGATTCTCGTCACCGCAGCTTCGACCGCCGTCACCGCATACTGTGCTTCATCCAATTTTTCTTGCTGCACAGCCCCGCCGCGAACCAACATCGCAAACCGGTCTCGCTGGCTCACGCGCAGCTGACGCAGGGCAGCCTGTTCGTCGCGTGCCGATTCTGCTTGCCGCTGTTTGGCGCGTGCTGTCGCGACCCGGCCGGCCGCGACCCTCGCATTGGCTTCGGACTGACGCACCATTTGCTGTCGTCGTCGCACATCGGCTTCTAACTCCGGTGCATCCAAGCTGACCAACACCTGATCCTTCTTCACTCGGTCGCCAATATCGACCTGAACCTTGTCCACGTACCCTTCGACTCGCGCTCGCAACTCGGTTCGTTGATCCGCCTCCAGGGTGATCGGTAATCGAACCCCCGTTTTTTGACTGTCCTGCGCAGTGACCATCGCCGTTGTGGACAGGATCAATACGCCGACAAGCGACAATCCGGCAAAACGCCGACGATCCCAAACCGAGCAAGGCATTCGTTTGTCAAGGAACTTCATTACATATCTCATGCACAAGGTGCGTTCTAGTTCGCGGTCGCAGGAACCGTATCGGTCGCCGAATTCTTTGGTTCTTGTTTCATCATCACATACAAACAGGGCACCACCAACAATGACAAAACGGTTGCACCGATCACGCCGCCAATGATCGCGCGTGCCAGTGGAGCGTTCGTTCCGCTGCCGCCCAATCCAATCGCCATTGGTAACAATGCCAACCAGGTCGTCAACGAAGTCATCAAGATCGGACGCAGACGCACGTGAGCGGCATCGATGACCGCGTCGCGTACGGATAGTCCCTCGTCCAACCGCCGATTCGCAAAATCAACCAACACGATCGAATACTCCACCACGATCCCCACCATCATCACGATTCCCATCAATGCGGGAACCGACAAATTGGTGTTGGTTATCCATAACAAGCCAATCACGCCGACGTATCCCAGCGGCACCGTCAGCAAAACGATCAATGGATCTTTGAAACTCTTGAATTGCACGACCATCACCAGGTAGACCAAGATTGCGGCGATCAAAAGCCCGACAGACAGCTGCGAAAACGAATCACGCATCAACTTGACTTCGCCCAACATTCGGTAATTGGTCCCCGCAAACGGTGCGGCCCCCAAATTGGCAACCGTTCCGCGGTCATCGGTGGCGATCGTCACTCCAAGCGATTCATCCG
>JABDKS010000379.1 GCA_013002105.1 Pirellulaceae bacterium
CAGCCGTTGTCTGCCCCCACTGTCATCAGGCTCCCAGCGGTTATCTGGCCCCAGCAGTTATCAGGGCCCCAGCAGTTATCAGGGCACCAGCAGTTATCAGGGCACCAGCAGTTAACAGGGCACCAGCAGTTAACAGGGCCCCACGGTCATCAGGCCCTGCATCGGTCGATCGGTCACGCGTTTTCGAGCCGATGCACGTCCGAAGCGTCCAGCGAGCTCGGCCGGCTGCAGCCGCGAAATAGGCCCCATCAGACCCATTGCCGGACGTTGTCTCCGTCGGCTCAGACCAGCTTTCCGTCGACCAATTCCATTCTCCGAGCCATCGCACCGGCCAGGGCGTCGCTGTGCGTCACGGTGATCAAGATGGATCCGGATGACTGCTGCAGCCGCAACAAGAGCTCGGTCACGGAGTCGGCGGTTTTGCGATCGAGGTTGCCTGTCGGCTCGTCGGCCAGGATCACGGCGGGCTGCATCAATAATGCCCGCGCGATGGCGACCCGCTCCCGCTCGCCACCAGAAAGTTCGCTGGGCAGATGGCCGATTCGGTCAGACAAGCCAACCGAGCTGAGCAGATCACGGGCCCGGTTCAGTTGCTCGCCGCTGGGCGAGCCGATCGCCAGTGTCGGCACCAAAACGTTTTCGACCACCGTCAGCTGTGGCAACAAATGGTGGTCCTGAAAAATGAAGCCAACCTGGCTGCCACGAAAAGCCGCGAGTTTGCTTTCGTTGAGCGTAAAGGGGTCCGTGCCATCGATTTTGACCGTGCCGCTGTCGGGCTGGTCCAGCGTACCGATGATTTGCAGCAGCGTGCTTTTTCCGCTGCCGCTGGGTCCCACGACGGCGACCGAGTCTCCGCCGTTTAGATGCAATGAGACATCCTTGAGAACCTGCAACGGTTCACCAGCGGTGGGATACGACTTCGCAACGTGGTCAACTTTCAATTCGGCCATGGGTTGTCCGGCGATCGGCACCAATCCTCAGTAACGCGGTGAATCAATAGGCGGGTCCTGGGCAAAGCATACCGGCACAAGCCCGTTCGTGGGACCATCACCCTAATCTCGTTACGATTCCAACGTCATCCCACCGGCGCTGTCGACCAAAATGACCCGTGGTAGGTCGCCAGCCAGTTCTTCCATCCGTCGGTACAGTTCCAATTCGTCGCCTTCATCGGGCGTTCGGAACCCCAGTAGCACAAGCGAAGCGTTGCGGGACGCAAATTGAATGGTGTCGCTGGGACTTTGATCCGACACGATCACCTCGGCGTCGAAACTGATCCGTGCCGCAGCCCCCAAGTCGATCAAATGTTGACGAACCTCTTCGCGAGCTTCTTCTTTGTCGACTACACGGAGCACGCGAATCGGATTTTCACGCCAGCCCGGGTTGCGGTGCAGCAAGTGTGCCAACAGCAACATCAACGCGCCGTTGTCCATACCCCGCCACCACACGTCGATCGTCCCTTCGGGTACCAACCAATAATCTTCGCTCGTCGTTTCTTCGCTGGTTTCTTCTCGTTGTGATAAGAACCGGGCGGCCAGGACACTGCGATTCATCCGAGCGATCAATCGAATGTTAGCTCCGAAAGCCTCGGCCTTGGATTCGTCGCGTGGCCATCCCAGCAAAACCGTATTGGGACGTAGTCCACCGATGCCGTGACACTGCATGAGCGTCTCGACTCCGCCGGAAAAGTATTCGTTGCAAGTCACCGCGGGGAAGGCCTCGAGTTTTTCTTTGGCGATGAAGGTACGCAACGTCTTTTCGTACTGCTCGCGGCGCTCGGCGTGGTCTTCCAAATCCCCGCTGACGACGTGAGCCATCGTCAAGATTCCGTGTCCGGCCGTCAGCCAGTGCCCATAGATGGGGATGTGGGGACGGGTCCAGCCGGTGCCGCTGAGCGCCATCACAATGGGGCGCCAATTCTTGGAGTGATAAACTTCTCCTTCGAGTTTCAGCAGCGACTTGCGAGCACGCTCAAAAATCACGCCGCTTTGCAGGTCACCCCATCGTGATTCGATCTCCCGATAACGGATGAACCAATGCAGCGCGGCAATCACAACGATCGAAATTGTCGCCCAGATCCAATTGACCAGGAACATGACGGCCACGCACCCGATTGCACCGGCGAGCGATGTGAGCCAGTGGCAATAGCGGAACGTCGGGCGGTAGCTGGGGTTCTTGGTGACCGCCTCGTAAAACGTGGCCAGATTCAGCAGACCGTACGTGATCATAAAAAACATCGTGATGATCGGTGCAATGGCATTCAGATCACCCACCACGATACAAACTTGAGCGATCGCAAAACTCAGCACGGTGGCGCGCCGCGGTTCGTTGGTCAGTCCACTACCAGCGGCAAAAAAATTCAGCGACTTGAAAACTTCGTCTCGGGCAAAGGCCTGCAAAATCCGTGGCGCTCCCATCATGCTGCCCAACGCTGACGACAATGTGGCGGCAAAGACTCCGGCGGTGATCAGGACGGGCCAAGTCGCGATGTCGCGGATGATCATCGTATTGGCGACCAGTTCCTCACCTGGACGGGCGCAGGCCAACAAGACCGCCATCGACAGGTAAACCAAGCCGGTCACGATTACTGCCAGCAGAGTTCCACTGGGGATCGATCGCGAGGGTTTGGCCAAATCGCCCGACATATTCGCCCCAGCCATGATCCCGGTGACGGCAGGAAAGAAGAGCGCGAACATGGTAAACGTGTTCTCGCCTTCGCTAAATCGCGGCCACAGATTTTCTTGCAAATACTCAGGGTGAAAATCCGTGATCGCACCGGTGTAGAACGAGACGAGCGAAGCTGCCAAGATCGCCAGGATGAAATACTGAACTCGAATGGTCCAACCGGCACCGATGTAGACGCACAGAAACGTCGCTAGATTGACCAGGCTGGCGATCGCCACGAAGTGGCTGCCCAACGTTGGGAACGTGCCCGTCAGTGCCTCGGTAAACCCGATCACGTACAGCGCGACCGAGATCGCTTGAGCCGAGAAGAACAGCACACCGATCGCGCCGCCGAATTCCACCCCCAACGACCGGCTGATTAGATAATAGGCACCGCCACCTTTGACGCGAGTGTTGGTCGCAATGGCGGATAATGACAAAGTGGTTAGCGTTGTGATCGTCTTGGCAACCAACACAATCACAATCGCCATCATCATGCCGCTTTGTCCGACGACTTGGCCGAATCGCAGGAACATGATCACGCCCAAGATCGTCAACGTGCAGGGCGTGAAAACACCCCCGAACGTTCCAAATTTGGTCGCCGGCTTATCGCCGTTGGATACTTTATTGCTCAAAAATTACCGTCAAGGTTCAAGATGTTTTTGTACGGGAATCTGTACGGGAATTTGCACGGTGCAAGACCAACCGATGAAAATCCACGCTGGCGGCAACGCCATCGATATCGCGCAGATCATACCGCACGCGATGCACAGGCGTAGTCCACTGAAACGCCCAAAAACACGCCCCGGTGTGGTAGAACCAGAGGATCCCGGCCGTGTGATGGCGGTTGCCATGCAGAAGCCACGCGGATGCTATTCGCCATAACAATGGGGAACGACCAGAACCGGTGTATCACAGCGCTCCATGACATCTGCACTGAGCCAGCTTTTGACAAGCGTTCCTTTGCTGGCCCCCATCACAATCATGTCCGCGCCGGTACTGTCGGCTGCATCGATGATGGCTTGGACCACGTCACCGCTACCGATTTTAGTTTCCACGGCGATACCTGCTTGCGTGGCCGCACCGACAAGCACGTTGCAGGCCCGGTGTCCGTCCTGCTCCTGTTCATCTCCGCGCAGGATATGCATGGCAACTAAATCAGCGTTCAGTTTTTTTGCCGTACGGATCACGTAGTCGGCGATCTCGGCGGCGGCTTCTTTTCCAGCGGTCGGGACAAGAATTTTCATGAGCGTCCACCTTTCGTTCAAAGAGTCCGTTGCCGCGTCGATTGACCATGCCGCACGTCGCGTTAGAAACCGGGGTGTGAAGTGTAACAGCATCGGCGAAGCGAACGCTGTGCCACAACATGCGGGATGTCGATGCGAGAGTGCCGACAACGGATAATTCGGCGATTTCCTGGGCCCAGCTTTCCAACGACAGATGGAAGCGGCAATCATCATTGGAAAACAACTTACCACCACTGTCAAAAAGAGCCCCACTCGGCTGCGACGGGCCACGGACGTCCACCGATGCGGCCGGCAGGGCGTACAGCCGTTGGCGCGTTTTTTTGTCGCGCGGGTTGATTTAGGAGAGCGACTTGAGCCGCAAGTCACGCAATGAAGCGATGCAATGTAAATTCACTCTCCCTCAGGGAGAGTAAAGACAATTGCGACACCCGCGCAACATCCATCTGGGTGCGTTAAGCCGCTGACCGCGCGTCGGTCTGCGCGTCGGGTTGCCCGGCGAGTTGCTCGATCAGTCGCTCTGGCTTGACGTGCAGATCCAGTTGTGGGAACGCAATTTGAATACCCGCTTTGCCAAACTCGTTTGCGATGGCATTGTTTAATTCGTTGACCACATCGACATAGACGCTGCGTTGTGGAATGAACACCATCAATTGGACGTTCAAAGTGCTGTCCCCAAAACTTTTGAACAGAGTGTTCGGTGGCGGTTCGTCCAAGACAAACGGACAGGCCGCCGCGATCCGCAGCAGAATCTCACGGACTTTGGTGACATCCGTGCCGTAGGCAACGCCCACGGGCAAAACGACGCGGCTGATCGGATCGCTGAGCGTCCAGTTGATCACGTTGTCTGTGATGAATTTTTTGTTCGGGACGATCAATTCGCGACGATCGTAATCGGTCACCGTCGTCGCTCGCATTTGCATTTTGGTGACGGTGCCGGTGACATCGCCTACCGAGACGATGTCGCCCACACGAATGGGTCGTTCGACCAGGATGATCAGACCGCTGACCAGGTTCGCAAAGATCTCTTGCAATCCAAACCCGAGCCCGACCGTCATCGCCGCGGCCAACCATTGGACGCTGCCCCAGGAGAGTCGAATCACGGCACAGGCGAGCAACATTCCCGCAACCGTAACGATATAGCGAGCGATGATCGCAACCGCCTGACGACCACCAGCCTGCATCGGTAGGTGTTCCAGTACGATCAATTCCAACACACCGGGAATGCGCCGACCGATCATCAATGTAGAAAGGCATATCAGTAGTGCCACGAACACGTCGGTCAATGTGGTCGGGACACTTTGATCGACAAAGCGAATCGATTCGCTACCGTCGGTTCTGACAAACGTCTCAGCGATCGGTTCAATATTTTGCCAAAGGACGACGTGATCAAATACGCGCAGCGCCGGCAGGGTTTCGGACCAGATGAACCAGCCGCCCACAATCAGCAAGATCCAGCATGCGTGCCGCAGTAGTTCACGCACTTCGTCATCGACGGCAGGTTGGGTCGCGGCATCATTGCCGACACTTTGCTTGAACACCACTCCTTCGATCACGGTCGATGCATTGTTCTCCAGCGGTAAATCGGAGGTTTCCAGTTGTGCTGCCAGTTCCGCGTCGCGTAGAGCACGGTTGTAGCTGAGGACGTGCAGCCAACACAGTGCCAGCGAATACAAGATGATAATTCCGACCAAAGCGGCACCCGATTCTGCTAAATGCCCCGAAAGTTGATAGGCCGAAAAGTGGTAACCGATCATCGACAGGATCACAAAGGCAAGTGGAGCGGCTGTCAGCGTTGCCCAAATACCGTGTCGAGCGCGGGCGACCAGCGAGGTCGGTGAGACTTCACAGAGACTGGTCATCAAGCAGCCTTTGGGCCGCGTCAACCAAGCCAGTTGCACGCCCAGCAACGTCAGCAAAGCGATGAACAATACCCGCTGCAAGCTTTGCATCGCGTCGACTTCGCCGAACTGGGTCAGTTGCAGCAACGCAAATAATGGCGTGCCGGCCAGTGTGGTCAATTCCAACGTGCTGCGTACTTTTGCAGTCGCCTTGGCGGGCCACCCAAAAACCCGTTCGCCGACCGCGTCACGTCGGCACAATTCACGAATCAGTTCGCAGCCCCACAGGAACGCGACGCTGGTGATCAGCGCGTTGCCGACATTTTCGGTCCAACTGGCTGTTTCGCCGGCGATCCGTAATCGGTAGCCGATGGCAAGCAGTACCGCGGGCCAACGAGCCGATAACAACAACGAAATCGAAAATGCGACCAAGTAACGCCCAAAGTGACTCGGTTGACCGGCAGGGGGTGGCTCCGAAAAGGCTCGCTGGGATGCGTGCAATCGTACGCGAAAGATCATCAAAAGTATCAACGTCGCCAGCAGCCCCAGACCGACGGCTGGACGTTTCAGCAGCGCTAAGCCGCCAACCTGCACCACTTCCTGCCAACGGGCCGGCGCAAGCATCGTCTTCAACCCGTCGCCGGCATCGTGAAAATCTCGCAGCGCGATGGCATTGGTACTGCGGATCCACAGCACACGTTGGTTCAAGTACTGGCGAAAATCGGTTACCTGCTTTTGAAGTTTCTGATTTGCCAATTCCAGTTCGTTCAGATCTTGCAGGAACGTGTCCTGATCGGGAATCGCATTATCCAAAAGCGACCGTCGATCTTCCATCAATCGGACAACGATCTTCATGACTTGATTGGGGTCAGCATTGGCCAAGGAAGCATCGAGCGACTGGACCATCAGCGTGGCCGCTTCTTCTGGATCGACCACTTCGAGCCGTTGCCGTTTCCATTGCAGCAACAACAGGTGCGCGTCGGGCATGGTCGACTGCACGTATTCGGCACGATCGGTGAACTCGATCGGACGCGGCAGTTCGCCGCGTTTTTTTCGCAGCAGCAGCCCGGTCGTCGATGTCGTGCCGGCATGTTCGACGCGGCTGCTGAGGTCTTTGAAGTCTTCGTCCAAGTCCTTGCTTTGCGTTTGCAGTGACTTGATGGATGTCGTCAAACGCTGAATTTCGGCAGCGGTCTTGAGTCGCTGTTCGGCGATTTGCGCATTTTCCTCGGCCAGCGACTTCAGTGCCGGGTGAGCGTCTTCGACAATCCGCCGCGCCAAATCGGCTTGTCGTTTCGATTCTGCTTTGCGCCAATCGTCGATCGCGGTCTGCCAGCGGACCAGCATCTTTTGTCGGCTCGTCCAGATTCGTTTGGCTAAGTCACGCTGCAGTGGCAACAATTCGCTGGATTCTTCGATGCGGCGGCGTTCAAACTTGCTGGTCACCAATTCTTGTTCGCGCAGACGCAATCGCGCACGTTGTTCCAGCAATTGCGATCGCGATGCCGGATCAATGACCTTGGTGGCTTCGATTTGTGGTCGCAATTTGGCGATTCGACCTTCGATTTCGACCGTCTCTTTTGCCAGCGCTGTCAGTCGCGACGTGCGGCCTTCCAGTTCCGCCTCGCGATCACGAAACAGTTTTTCGTCCGATTCCAATTGCTGACGCAGAGTGGCAAGTTGTCCTTCGAGTTCGGCGACGGTTTTGCCGCTGGGCATGACCTGGAATTCCGCATCCGAAAAATCGGCCAGCGTCTTGCGTGTCTCCTGCAACTGAGTGGGAAGCTGTTGGACAATCGTTTCCAATTCGTCAAAACGTTTCTTGGCAGCGATCTCGCCGTCAAGCCAGTCGTTGGCCTTGCGAAGCCGCTCCTTGATTTCCTCGCGCAACTCGTCGGTCAAATCGGTTGCCGCTTCGATTGCGGAGAGCTCTTTGGCGACAGCCTCTTTGCTGACGTCGACATTCGGTGTGGTTGCCGCCGCGGATGTTTGCTCACCGGTGAAACTGGCAGGACGCACCTTGGGATCCACTGCGGGCGGATCGAAATCGTCCGGCAATGCCCAGTTCGATCCGAGCGACGGTTTCGGTTCGCCGTTGGGAATCAACTGTGACTGATCCACCGGCGTTTGAGCATTCGCAGCGTCTGGCAGTGTGATCACGAACAAGCAGACAGCGAACAACGCGACTAAGCCGCAACGCGGCGTGATGCCACAGGCATCAGCCCGAACAGGGGCCGCTGGACGGTGGCGAAATGAATCCAAAATCAATCGAGGCAACGGAGTATTCCCTGGTGTTCAACTGGCAGCACAACTGGCAGCAATAGCCAACCCCATTTGAAGCCGTCAAGGTTCATGTGGGCCGATTGTCTGCGGCTGTGAAACAGAGCTGAAAAGGACAGCGAAACAGCAGCCGTGAAACTGAAAAACACTGACACGCCCTGCTCAATCGGATACTTTGATCAGATGCGAGAACTTTTTCGCACTTTGCCGCTGATGTGTGCGGTGCTGTTGATCCCGATCTTGCCGTTTCTGTTTTTTGGCGGGCAAGTCGACGATTGGCTGCGCGGTCTGGCCGAGGATCCCCCTGCCCCGACGGCGACCTTTGCATTGATCGTTGGGCTTTTGGCGACCGACATTTTGTTGCCCATTCCATCGAGCGTGATTAGCACGCTGAGTGGTTGGCAGTTGGGCTGGTTCTGGGGGACGGTTGCGACCTGGGTCGGAATGAACCTGGGTGCGGTGATTGGATTTGCCCTCGCGCGGCGATACGGCCAACCGTTCGCTGCCTGGTTCTCCAAGCCTGGAGACTTGGAGCGAATGATGCAAATCAGTGATCGCTACGGTCCGACGGTCTTGGTGTTAACGCGAGCGATGCCTGTGTTTGCCGAAGCGAGCGTGCTGATCGCGGGAATTCATCAGCTCTCTTGGCGGCGATTTATACCCGCGATCGCGCTCAGCAATCTGGGGATCGCGATTGCGTACAGCGTGTTTGGCGATTTCGCTCAGCGGCACCAATGGTTGCCGCTGGCACTGGGCGTATCGATCGCCGTGCCCGTCTTGGTGGCCGCCATCGCCAAACGCTATCTACCGCAACAACCCAAGTAGAACGGACTTCAGTCCGTTACCGAGCGTTCGCAAATTCAGATCCCCGAAATCCCCGCTCCCTACGCCATCGCCAGCCGACAAAGCGAAAGCGTCGACAAACCATAAAACGAATATTCCACGTCGGCGGTTTGGTCCAGTGCGAATCCAATAAAACCCCCACGGGGCGATTGCATCGACAGCGCATAACGTTCGATGGCCGCCACGTCGACTCGGTCGGTCGCGCCCAAGTCGGTCAGCGTGATCAAACCGGTGCACGAACTAAGTAAATCGGCAAATGGGATCCGCGTGTTGGCTGACAAACCGCCTTCATCGCTTTGCATTTCTTGCAAAAAATCGATCGTGTTGGCGTGCTTGTCCGCATCGAGTAGTCCGAGCGTTTTCAAGGTACCGATCGCTGCGGCGGTGGGATTCACGCCGGGTCGTTTGGCCGCGCGAATTTCCAGGTAGCCACCGTCGACGTGTGCTTGGGAGTCGACGAAGTCAACAATACGATTGGGATCCGTCGGTTCGATCTCAATCAACTCGTGGCAAAGGATCGACAAAAAGGTCTGGTACGTGCTTCCTGCGCGGCCTTCGGGTGTTTTCGCAAATCCGCCGTCGTCGGTCCGTAGCGAGCCGAGCAGCTGGGCAATTTTTTGTCGCCAGGTTGTATCGTCGTCACCGATGACGACGGCACCGACGGCCAATTCGCAAATCGCGGCGGCAAAAATCAGCGAGATCAAATCAATGATCGATTCTTTGGCCGACAAACGGGAGCGAAGGAATGCGGCAGCTTTGTTGCCTGCCGATTCATCCAGTGCATCGAGAATCCACAGCGACCGCAGCGCGAACGCGGTGTAGTAGGGATCGCTTTCGCCTTCGCGACCGGCAAACCCGCCGTCGGCCCGCTGTTGCGCAAGCAACCAAGCCCCATGGCGGTCTCGCACGGCGTCGTCCAACTGCGATGCGCCCAGTGCGAGACGCAGGGTCAGGTCTTGAAGATAGGACATAACGGGCACGACGCTGTTGACGGTGCGGACGACGAAGGCCGTGTGCCGCGTGCGAAATCGCTCAAGCGGTCCCCTGCGGATTGAAGTACTGCGGTTCGTTGCCTTCTTTCCATTTGATGTTGCAGCCCAACGACGGAACCTGATCGTCGTCGGGCGATTGGCCCGCCAAGACCGCATCGATCGCCGCTCGCAGGTCTTCGCCCGTGACCGGGATGTCGCTTTTGGGTCGACTGGAATCGAGTTGACCGCGGTACACCAATTTCATGTCACCGTCGAACAGGTAGAAATCGGGAGTGCACGCCGCGGCGTAGGCTTGAGCGACACTTTGATCGGCGTCAAACAAATACTCAAATGCGTAACCGCGATCGGCTTTTTCTTTGGCCATCGCTTCGGGCGAATCGTCGGGATACTTGTCCGCATCGTTGCTGCTGATGGCAACGACGCCGACACCTTTGGCCATGTAATCGTCCGACAGAGATTTGACTTGGTCGGCAACATGTTTGACGTAGGGACAATGATTGCACATAAAGATCACCAACAAGGCTTTGCTGCCGCGGTAGTCGGCCAGCGAGACCGATTTGCCGTCGGTGTTGGGAAGCGAAAAGTCGGGCGCCTGTGTGCCCAGTGGCAACATTGTGCTTAAGGTGCGAACCATGTCGTAAAAACCTCGTGCAGTGGGATAGGTGTTGGAGGAACGGTTGGTGGAGGTGTAGCGAGAAAAATCCGGGACCTATTTTTTCATTTGATCCAGCAATCGACCGGGGCTGCCCATTGCATGGTAGCCGCCGTCGACATGCAGAATTTCGCCCGAGATTCCTTCGCTTTGATCACTCAGCAAGAACGCTCCGGTGCGACCGACCTCTTCGTGAGTCACGTTGCGACCCAGAGGTGCCATGTGTTGATACAACGTCAACATTTCTTCTACGCCGGCGGCGCGACCGGCCAGCGTTCGGATCGGTCCGGCCGAGAGAGCGTTGACGCGGACGCCTTGTGGGCCCATGTCAAAGGCCAGGTATCGAACGGCCGCTTCGAGTGCCGCTTTGCAAATGCCCATCACATTGTAACCGGGCACACATTTTTCGCCGCCAAAGTAGGTCATCGTGGCGACGGCACCACCCGGGTTCAATAAGGGCTTGGCTGCTGCCGTGCAAGCGAGCAGCGTGTAGACGCTGACGTCCATCGCTAGCTTGAATCCTTCGCGACTGGTGTGGACCGTATCGCGGGCTAAATCGTCGCGATCAGCGAACGCCATGGAGTGCAAAAGAAAGTCGATCTTGCCGAATTCCTGGGCAGTGTGATCAAAAACACTGCGGATGTCGTCATCACTTTGCGCATCCATGGGTAGAAGGAACTTAGCGTTCTCATGCTTATCGGTCAGCTGGGCGACCCGACGACGATTTCTCTGTCGCTCGTCATCTGCCCGATCTGGCAGGTGCGTGAAACCGCATTGTCCACCGGCCTCCATGATTTGCTTGGCGATCGCCCAGGCGATCGAGTGGTCGTTCGCAACACCAAGAATCAGCCCTTTTTTTCCGTCAAATTGCATCTCAATCAGTTCCTCGCGGGATTTGTCTCAAACCAATTCACGTGTGTGATCTGGTCGTCAACATAACGCGAAGTCGTAGGTTTCGTCTATTTGCCTAGATTTAGGGAGTGGGTGAAGCTGGCAAGCCGGCGTTAGGATGGAGAGCGGAAAATTTCGGTGCCGTGACCTGGACGGACAAAGCGACAGGATTCGTTGGAGATACTGGCTCAAATGGGAGGGTCGCTGAGCAGGGGATAGCAAGTTTTTGGAGCGAGGGGGGACAGAGGTCGCATTACACCATGACTGAGGAAACATCACGCGTGATTGCCGAACAAGAAGCAACCGATGCCCGTTTAGCGATGGAGATCGCTCGTAGTATCCAAGAAGACCTGTCTCGCGACGGATTCAAAAAAAACGTCCTGCCCGGACTACTGTCGATGATCGGCGGCCAGTCGGGCGGTGTGGTCCGTCAAGTATCCGGTCGATGGACTCACGATCTGTGGGTCGGTGACGAGACGACCGTTCCGGAGAACTTGATCAGCGATGCGCTGGATCGCGGCAGCACCACCGTCGCAAACGGATGGTGCGTCACGCCGCTGGCACGCAGTAGCGTGGAACATGGACTGCCCCTTTCGCTACGGTCGGCCTCCGCATTTGTCGTTCGGATTTCACCCGCCGAACAAAACGCTGTCGAAGAATCACCAACGCGCCGTGATCGAATCACGCAGGCAGCTAGCTTGTTAGCCGCCGCGCTGCAGCGTATCGAAACACGTGATCGTCATGAACGTCGTATTTCTCAGTTGTCCGCCGTGCTCAACGCGGCCGCCGAATGGCAGCGATTGGATGATGACGAAGCACTTTTGCATCGCATTGCCGACACCGCCACAGAGCTTCTGAATTGCGAACGTGCCAGTATCTTTTTGTGGGATCGGCGACGTCGAAAATTGATCGGGCGACCGGCCCTGGGTATCGAAGGCGGATCGTTGGAAGTCGACGATGACGCTGGTGTGGTTGGCGAAGTCTTGCGAACCGGTGAACCCAAAGTCTGGAGCTCGGGAAGCGATGATGAACGTCGTGTCAATCGTACCGTCGACAAATCACTAGAGTTCAAAACCGAATCGCTGCTCGCGGTCCCGATGCAGGGTGGACATCGCGTCGAAACGATCGGTGTGTTCGAAGCGATCAATCATCGCAGCGGTGCGTTCGATGCGTTTGATGCCGCGGTCCTTGCTGACTTGGCAACGCATGCGGCGGTGGCGATCGAAGGTCTGCGGACGCGGCGCTCCCTGACCGAATCACGCGACCGCCTGGTGGACGACGCCGCGTCAGCTACCAAGTTGGTCGGCAACCATCCCTCGATCGAAGCAGTACGTGAAAGCGCCGCCAAAGTGGCCGGCACCGACCTGACGGTATTGGTACTGGGCCAAAACGGAACCGGAAAGGAAGTCTTGGCACAGCACGTTCACTACGAAAGTAAACGTCGCAACGGCCCCTTTATCGCCGTCAACTGTGCCGCCCTGGTCGAATCACTACTCGAAAGCGAATTGTTTGGTCACGAGAAAGGCGCTTTTACCGATGCCAATCAAACTCGTGTCGGAAAATTTGAACTCGCCAACGGCGGCACCCTGTTTTTGGATGAAGTCGGTGATATGAGCCCCGGCGGTCAAGCCAAGCTGCTGCGCGTCTTAGAAGAAAAAGTCGTTGTCCGCGTTGGCGGTTCACAAACGATTCCGGTGGATGTCCGCGTGATCGCCGCAACGAACCAACCGCTGGAGCAATTGATTGCGGAAAAGCGTTTTCGCGAAGACCTGTTCTTCCGACTCAACGTCGTCTCGTTGACGTTGCCGGCGTTGGCGCACAGGGGCGACGATGTTCTGCTGTTGGCCGGACACTTTTTGGAGCACTTTTGCTACCACATCGGACGGCAGGTTCCCACGTTGGAAAGCTGCGCCCAGCAGGCACTGCTGGGTCATTCTTGGCCAGGTAACGTTCGCGAATTGCGAAACACAATGGAACGCGTGTGTTATTTGACAAGCGAGGATCGGATCAAGGCAGTCGACCTGGGACTGAATAACTCGGCCGCCAGTCGGATCGCGTCGATGTCGGGCACTGGATTGACCGGAGTCGACTCAGACAGTTCGTTGGCCGACGCGACCCGTGTGTTCCAAGTGGCACATATCGATTCGGCAATCGCCGCCTGTCAGGGGAACATGACCGATGCGGCAGCACGACTGGGTCTACACCGATCGAATCTGTATCGCAAAATGCGTCAGCTCGGAATGACCACTTCCGGCGAGTAACGGTGCACGGCGGTGAGGTTCGGATGGCAAGTGCTTTGTTACAGCTTGACTTTAGGGTAGTGGATCTTATACAAGATCCTCCGACGCGGGGATCTTTGACAAGATCCACTACGGGCAACCCAAATTCTCCGTCGAGACAAAGCACGAGTGCGTCTTCAGATTTCTCGTAGTCCAGGACCTGTCCTGACGCGACTTTGCCACGACAGTTCCTAGCCTACGATCAGCCGCGGTGAGTGTTCGCGATCGATCGGCAAATCGGTTAGTCTTCTCTCGTCACCAGCGTGACACCACAGTGAATTCGTTCAAGTGATGTCTCCGCTGTGATATCCCCACTGTGATGTCTCTGCTGTGATCTCTCCATTTTTGTTTCGCTACCGTGACCACTCCACGGGTGCCCCGTTCTTACGTTACTGTTTTTGGTGCTCTGCTTGATGATCAACCCGCTGCAAACTCGTTATGGATCGTTGGATTGTATCGTGGTCGATGGGGGAGAGACTCCCGATGTCGCCGTTGTGCTCTGTCACGGTTATGGAGCGCCAGGTAGCGATTTGGCTGGCTTGAGTGCAGCGTGGATCCAAATGTTGGGGGACCAGGCGGATCGATTTCGATTTGTTTTTCCTGCCGCGCCCCACACACTCGCGGACCTCGGCATGCCCGATGGTCGTGCTTGGTGGCCGCTGAACATGGCCCGAATGATGGAGGCGATCGAAGCCAACGCCTTCGATGAACTTCACCAACACGAACCAACAGGGATCGTTTCGTCGCGCGAGGCGCTTTGTGAAACCATCGATTTGGTCAAACAGGAACTCGGCGGAGCCTCCACAACCCTTGCCTTAGGCGGGTTTTCGCAAGGTGCGATGCTGACGATGGACACTGCGTTGCGTGGCACGATCGAACCACCACAACTGTTGATTCAATTCTCGGGGACGCTAATTTGCGAAGCACAATGGCGTGCTGCCATCGGTCGATTGGCGGATACAAAGGTCTATCAATCGCATGGCGAAGTCGATCCGATATTGCCGTTTGCAAGTGCCCAACGCTTGCACCAGTTATTGGTTGATGGCGGTGTCGACGCGGAGTTCCATGCGTTTAGGGGGCCGCACACGATCGACCAGGACTCGATCGAAAAGACCACGTTGGCACTCCAAGAACTGATTTGCAACGCCCAATGACAGTTAAACTGCCCGTCGGACGCCTGGTCAACGTCAGCATCAGCCGCTGAAAAATGCGAGAAATGTTGTTAACATCCTGCTCATGAAACCGAAATCGAGCCGACGGCCAGAACCGACCGAACTGACACAAGACTACCACCGCGACCTGATCCAACGCGTTGAAGGTGACTGTGTCATCAGCGTGCTGGCAGATCAGATGTATTGGCTTTGTGAACTCGCGAGCAGCTTGAGTACTGAGCAGGTCGATCGTGTGCATGCACCGTATCAATGGTCAATTCGTCAAGTTTTTGAGCACTGCGGTAACGCTGAACGTGTGTTTGGTTATCGGATGCTACGCATCGCGGCGGGGGACGAAACCGACTTGCCCAGTTGGGACGAAAACGCGTACGCCGATCGACGATTTGGACTTGGTAATTTTGTGCATATCGTGACCGAGCTGGGTGATCTGCGTCGATCCAATGTGATGCTATTGCGTCGGATCATTCCAGCCGCGTGGGATCAAATCGGAAGCGTCGATCGCGATCGGATTTCCACACGAGCGATCGCTTGGATCGCGGCGGGTCATTTGCAGCATCACCTGGAGATCGTCGAAAAGCGATGTGGTATCCGTGTCGATCGGATGCCACCGACGATGCCACCGACGATGCCGGCGTCAATGGACGCATAGCGACGTCTCCGCAGCTGAGCAATCCATTGACGCATTTTGCCATTGAGGCATTTTGGTCGCCGCAACGTTACTGGTTGAGTTGCTCTTCGATGGTTTCGCTTGAAGCTCTCGTCCCCAGCGCGCCCCACAACCCGTAGGGGCTTACCGATCCGGGTACCGATTCGCCGGTGCCACCTTCCCAAACATTCTCCGTGTGAATGTCCCCGGCTTCGACCGAATCGGTCATGAAGATCACGGCACCATCGGCCATCAAAATGTGAGCACCGCCTTGGTGTCGACTGCCAACCGAGGCGACACCGGGACTGGCGACGCCGCCACCGAGCGCGACTTCGCGATTGGGCGGCAAGATATTGTTGACACAGCTGTAGACGGTTCCCGCGTCGGCCCACGAAAACCCGCGGCCTTCGTTGGTAGCTGCCAAGGTGGGCGCTGTGCCGCCATCGGCGCCGTTGGACCAATAGCGCGGACGCTGCGGACTGACCAGTCCGTCATGAACGGCAACGTCTGGCTCGGTCAACACGGTTGTGTGACCCAGGTTGATGGCACCCATGGTCCGAATGTCGTTGTCACCTAAATCGGTGGCGATTTCGCCCGCGATCATGGTGTTGGACAGACCGTCCAGGATGTCGCGAAAGCGGGTCTCCTGACGCGCGATAAAGGGACCGCGACAGGCAGCTCGCGCCCGTCGGGCCAATGCCGTGTTATTGGTGACCAAATTCATGTTGGCATCGATCTCGACCGGGCCGGTATCCATGGCGTCAATCGAATCACCCATCGCGGCGGCGTAGTTCGTTCGGCCCAACGCGGGTAGGCCATACCCGGGATCACTCGGACAACGCAGCGTGGGGATCTCGGTTACCCAGGGAACGTATTCAGCCTGCCACGGTTCGGGACCCATTTTGGGCCAACGTTGGCTCGGTGTGGGAATGACGAATCCGGGGGTTACCGTGCTGACACTGGGATTGCTGATGATGTCCCACAATCCTTGCTGTTCCATATAGGGAGTCAGTCCAATGAACATCGACAGCCGCAGCGCGTTGTGCTCGTTGGCAGGCGCTCCATTGGCCCAGGTACCCGTGTGGTGTCGGGGTAGCTGCTTGAACGCCGAATGGTAGTTATGGATCGCCAGACCGATCTGCTTGAAGTTGTTGCTGCAACTCATCCGCCTCGCTGCTTCGCGGGCGGCCTGCACGGCCGGCAACAACAGGCCAATCAAAATTCCAATGATGGCGATGACGACCAACAATTCCACTAGCGTAAAGCCATGTCGACGATGGCCAACTTGGTTTTGTCCAATGCTGCATTGGCCAGCGCAATCGCGTTCAGAGCAATCGCGGTCAGTGTGATCTTGTTCGGCGTGATAGCGGACCACGCAAGGATCACTGGCACAAGAATGTTTAAATAACATGAATAACTCGACTCAATTTAGATGATGTTTGAAAAATAACCCGACGTTTCTCGATGGCTCGACGGATCAACCTGCGTGGCTATGCAAGGTCGATGTTGAGCCTGGTGCGATGGAGATGAACTCCAGAGAGCGGCATCGGCCCAGGAAACCAACGCGTGATCCCAACGAGGACGAATGACTGACTCATCCTCGGATATCGGATCGAAACGCTTGTCTCGAGGGCATCCAACCAATGCAGACGCAATGCATCGGCATCGGCAGAAATCAGACGCGTGTCGGTGGACCGCGGGGGCCGTGGCTATCGCCGACAGCCGTGAGGGGTGGCAACGAATCCGCCCAAGGTAGAAGTTGGCAGACCGTAATTGTTGAAAGCGTCGAGCGGTTGGCCAGGGGGCGAACTGAACTGGTTGATCGTGCCACGCAGAGCGTACACAACCCAACGCACTGGCCCGATCGTCCGCTGCGGATGCCGGGCTGTCGACTCGAGTCGTCGACGATGACCAGCGTGGCCGACAATGGTTTGCCGTCGGATTCCGATCCGCCGAAACTGGCTGGCTCGTGATGATGATGGCAGTGCGAGCATCCCTCGTGGGAACTTTGCGTATCAAGCGGCGTCGTTCCCGCCGATACGACGACCCTCTCGTCAAATCGGTGCGTGTGCTCGTGATGATGCAGCAGCGGCAACAGCCAACCACCGATCAAATAGCTCAGCAATGCGATACGGGAGATCATCGGATTCAACGCGAATCTCACAGGGGGGCGATCAATACAGTCTTCGTCGAGGCAGATTTGTACACGATTACGCAAAATGATGCTGCATCGTTCTTCGAAAACTCACATTGGCAATGTTTTTTCCCCAGTCGTCAGAATGGAGGACCATTGCCGCCGTGTCATGGATTACGCGAAAAGCGGCAAATCTTCCCGCCGAAACGCTATTCTCGCTATCATTTCGATGTCAGCTCACCGGCATCCTGGGTGCGTGATCGATCGGGACGCAGGCCGGCCGCGCCAGCTAGTTGCTGACGATTCTCCCAACCGTTTTCAGGGTCCGACGATTCATGTCACAAACACCGCTGTCGGACACCGAATTACAACAGCGGTTGGAGTCACTGGAGACGTTCGCTCTGCGGATGGATGAAATAATCCGCATTCCAGGAACCAAAATCCGTTTGGGTTGGGACAGTCTGATCGGTCTGCTGCCCGGTGTTGGCGATCTGACATCGCTACTGACGCACGGCTATTTGATTTGGCACGCCCATCGCGTCGGCGTTCGAAAACGCGTCCATGCCAGAATGTTGTTCAACGCGATCGTAGACTTCACCGGTGGAGCCATTCCGGTGGTCGGGGATGTATTCGACGTTTTTTGGCGCAGCAATCGCAAAAACGTGGAACTGCTCAAGGACGAATTGCGACGAATACACGCGGAGGGTTGAATCGGCTGACGGTTGAAGTGGATGTACAGTGACGTGTTGTGTTGGTGATGCCTGGATCCGATTTTTTTGTTTGCGGTGGACAATGCCCGAAGGTCATAAAACCCATTACATCGCTCGGCAGCACGATCGACTATTGGCGGGTCATCCACTGAAAGTGACGAGTCCCCAGGGACGATTTCGCGCCGACGGACGCAAGGTATCCGGTCACGTGCTCGATCGGGTCGAGGCGGTCGGTAAACATCTCTTCTACCACTTCGACGGCAATCAAATTGTCCACGTGCATTTGGGCCGCTATGGCAAGTACCGACAACATGCCGTGCCCCCGCCTGCGCCGGTCGGCCAAGTTCGCATGCGAATGGTCGGCACGAACGTGGCTTTGGACCTGAACGGACCGACCACCTGTCGTGTGATTGACGAAGAGATACGTGATGAAGTGGTGGCACGATTGGGACCCGATCCGCTCGCCGGTGGCCCCAAGCAAGACCTCTGGCGAAATATCCATCACAGTCGTAAACCGATCGGCGCGCTGTTATTGGATCAGTCCATTTTGGCGGGTGTGGGCAATATCTTTCGCGCCGAGGTGTTGTACGAAATCGAAATGAATCCCTCGTTGCGCGGATGCGATCTGGACCGTCAGTCTTTCGATCGCTTGTGGCGTTCGCTGACCAAAATGATGAAAACAGGCCTGAAACACGGCCGCATCATTGCCGTAACCGCTCGCGAAGCCGGCATGCCATTGAACCGCATCGACGGGACCGATCGCTTTCGCGTGTACAAAAAACAAGAGTGCCGGCGTTGTCACAGCGCGATCGAAACCGTCGAAATGGCGTCGCGAAAATTGTATCTGTGCCCGACTTGCCAAATCGACAACTGATGACAAACTCCCCAGCAAGTGCCTAAACCGCGGCCCACCGCATCACAATCTCTGCTTGATGTCGGTCCTGCGATGACAAACACGTTGTTGCGGGCACGAAAGCGTTTTGGATAGTAAAGCGTTTTTGACAGTAACGGGGGTTGATCCAAGGCCAGGACCTGTGGTGGCAAATCCGTGCCGGGACGGGGCCGTCGCCTTGCAGTAAATCAAAAAAGGCACTCGTCATGGTCGTACCCCCGTTGTCAGATCACTGAGTCGCTGGACAGTACCACTTTTCATTAGCCGATGGGCGATAGCAAATTTTTTTTCGCAACGATTCGCGGCTATCGCCGTGCGGCTATCAGGACGCGAAACGCAGCGTTCTGATTCCAAAACGGCGTTGTTCAACTAGGCGGCCTTGTGCGGACAACCGAAATCAGTTCTCACACCGGTCAGTTGTTCGGCATCAATTCGGCCTGATTGAATTGCCAGGCTCCAACACCAAATGCCACCGGCGCCGGTGAGTACTGGTAAATGATCCGGTCACCCTCGCGTGGATTAAAATCATCAGCGAAGTAGGCGATTTGGAAGTCGTCCCATTTGACATAAATCCGATCGGCGCCGGAGTTCCCAAACCCATACCCTTCGATTTCGACATAGTCACCCGGAATGATGTGGTCGTCGCCTTCCCAGCCCCACAAATTATCGAATCCACTGGACCCGAAAAGGATGTCATTGCCCGCCATGCCGTGGAGTGTGTCGTCTCCTTGGTCTCCGAAAAGATTATCATTGCCGGCACCGCCGATGATGAAATCATCACCAGCACCACCATGAATCACGTTGTTGTAGTCGCTGCCAACAATGTGGTCATTGCCCTCGTCACCACGAATGCTGTAGTTGCATGGCACGTTGAATCTGATGTAGTCATCACCGGGGCCTCCAAAAATATTTGCCACGTCCGGACGCGTGAAACCGGGATGAATGCCATACGTGATTACGTCGTCACCTTCTCCTCCCCAGGCGACCCAGGCATTGTTGATGGTGTCGTTACCGGCGAAACCGAATGCCTCATTCGTATTCCAGATTTCGTCGTCCCCTTCACCACCGTGAATCAGTGTGGCGTTTTTGAGCAGATCGTTGCCTTCGTAACCGACGATTAGATCCGCCGATTGCAGATCGTCATCGAGCGCACCCCCGTAAAAAAGGACTTCGCCAATGGGACTGATCTGATCCAGTTGGAATGTGGGATTGCGCATGACGTTGACACTGTTGGTGCCACCGTAGACAGCAAATTGATGAAAGCTTCCGAGGTCATACTCACGAGTTTCAAGATCCACGATGATGCCATTGCGGTATTCGGTAATCTGCAAGATGACCTCGCCCAGGACTTCATCAATCAGTACGTGCGTTTCATCAATATCATCGTCGACATCAAGGTAGACCCGCAGCGTTTGAAATCCCTCGTTTTCGTCAGAGTCCAAGTCCCAGTCGGCTTTGAGTTGACTGCTGATAGTCATGGTGATCAATGCAGCAAACGTTACTTTAAGAATTGTGTTGAATTTCATGTCGAAGCTCCGGTCAGAGGGAAATCGGGTTTTTCGTTTTCAAATACGAAAACTCCAAGCGAGTGTTGCGCGAAATGGTGGGGAAATTTTCGGTTGGTCAAAATTCAGCAACGGCGGTCGTCTGTATTCGCCGACCTTGATGTCGAAGCCCTCGAAACCGGCGCAGCCATTCTCCGAATCCGGCGAATGGCTGCCCGAATCCGAGCGTTGCTATGCCGTTTGAGGGCAAGTCATTTGTTCGACGGGGCCACCGAGATGGGCTCGACGAAATCCTCGAGCGTGAATGGCATCGGGAATACGGCGGACAAAAAAGTCGCGTACAAAGCGGAAGAAAAGCGACTCGGATTGCATGATCCAACCAATCGCCCCGGACTGTTTTTGCATCCAATCGACACGCTTTCGTCGTATCGTTTGATATTGCCTGATGGCTTGCTCTGCACGTTCTGCTTTTGCCAGACAATTCGCCAATACGTAAGCATCTTCAATTGCCATGGCCGCTCCTTGACCCATATTCGGCGTCATCGCATGCGCGGCATCGCCCAGCAGGACAATTCGACCGCGATTCCAAGTTGGCAGATGGACTTCCAAGAATTCGCGGCTGACAAGTCCTTCGACCTCATTGATTCGTGAGATTGCCTCTGCGCATAGGCCGGTGAACTCAGAGAAATCTGCTTGGATTGATTTCGGATCGGAGCCCCAGTCGATCGGAGCCAAGGCGGCATTTCGCGTCATGAAGACGTAGGCGTCGCCGGCGGTCAACGGAATGATTCCGACGCGTCGACCACGTCCGATGGACTCGCGAAACCGATCCCCGTGGGGGAAGTCTTTCAGGATGAATTGCCAGACCGCCACGCCAACGCGACGCGCTACCGTGGGGCGGCGAAATAACATGGTCCGTATCGACGAGTGAACTCCGTCAGCGCCGATGACCACGTCGTACTCAGACGTTTTTCCGTCACTAAACGTGACTTCAACACGATCTTCGTTTTGTGTCAGCTCGGTGACCTCCGTCCCCATCTTGAACAGAGCCGGTGGCAGCGGCTTCGTGAGAACTGCCTGCAGATCACTGCGCCGAATGGCTGTGAAAACTGCCTCTTCGCACGCTAACATTCGCGTGAAACTCATCGTGCGCAAATCACGAGTCGAATGATCGCACACCGACGCCTCCGGCAGATGACGAGAGACTCGATCGAGCTCCTCTTTGAGCCCAAGTTCGCGAAATACGGACATCGCGTTGAGCGCCAATCCGATACCGGCTCCGATCGGCAAAAACTCCGGGGCCTTTTCCGCTATTTCGACGTCGATGCCGCGCTGACTCAGCGCGTTGGCTAAAGTCAGGCCGCCGATTCCGCCTCCAACGATCAGTACTTGTTCGGTACCCATAGTGGTCGATTCCTTGTGAGGAGTGTGAATGATGCCACCATGGTTTTGGACGCACCACGTGTTTGGATGGCTGCAAAGCGCAGCAGCGACACGCGTCGTATCCAATAACGGTGTGACGTAAAATTCTCCCTTCCCCGACATTGCACTCGTGCCGCCAATAGCGAGTGGAAAGGTGACAACGAACCAACAAGCGCAAAGATTCGACGATTGCTACAAGCTTTTCGAAAAGAATCTCTGGAAAAATTTTCGAAGCAGATGCTTTCCACGGGAAGACCGCTTGGGACGATCCAAATCAATCGGGATGGACCGTTGTTCGGTCGGGCCACGTCACGGCGGAGCGTGACGGCAACTTTTGCCTCAGAACATTCCCCGTTTTATTCTCTGGAGTGAGTAGCGAGGATTACGTTCTCATCACGCTGTCGTGACGCAGCGTTGGTAGATTCGCGTGTTCGCGGCCGGTCAGCTGAATCAACTCGCCAGGACAGCGTCAGACCCCGTGAATCGGACGCGACGGTGCTCGAGCAGGAATTTGCCATCAGAGTTGGTCTCCCACGTCCGCGCAGAACTGAAAAACTGGTAGCCTGTTAACGCCGCGTTTTGGGAGGGATTCTTTCTAGTGTATTTTCTTGCCGCTTCGATCGAAGAAACCATCGAGCCCGCATCGGCCGGTGTGATGTTGCTGTTCGCTGCCGTGATGATGGCAACGTACGTCGGTGTGGCCGTCGAGCGGTTTCATAAGACGGTGGCCGCTCTGTGTGGTGCTGCCGTGCTGGTCGTGTTGGGCCTCGCGTTGGGGCTGTTTGAATATCCCAAGGTCTACGAATTCCTGAAGGAAGACCTGAATATCTTTGGTGTCATCATCGGCACCGGCATTCTGGTCGATGTGGTCGGACGCAGCGGACTGTTTCATTTTCTCAGCATGTGGATCGTTCGATTCACCGGTGGCCAGGCCTCGGCGCTTTTCTTGACGCTCTGTTTGGTCACGTTTCTGTTCGTTGCCGTACTGACGATCGTGCCGGCGATGTTGATCCTCAGTTCACTGGTGTTGGTGATTTGTCGGTCGCTCGATTACAAACCGATGCCGCTGCTGTTGAGCGTCGCGATCTGTGCCAACAGCGGCGCGATCGCTACGTTTGCCAGTGGTTTGCCGAACATCATGATCGGCACGGCCGCGGAAATACCGTACATGCAGTTTTTGAAAGTTTCGCTGCCCTACGCGGTGGTCAGTTTGGTGATCGCGATTGCAATACTGCGATTCTTTTTTCGCAACGATCTGCCGTGGAAACAAACGGCCGAGCAGAAAGCGATCTTGCGGGAGCAAATCGAAAGTTTTGATCCCTGGGCGATGGTCGAGGATCGCAAGGTGTTATTGCGCAGCGCGATCATTCTTTCGGGGACCGTGCTGGGATTCGTTTTTGCTCAACAGATGGGCGTTGGCATGGACTTCATCGCCATGGTGGGCGCGACCGCCGCATTGCTGTTCGCCGGCAAAGGGGTGGAGGATGCGATCCACAAGGTGAACTGGACCGTCATTCTGTTTTTCATGGGACTGTTCATCATCATCGGCTGCGTCAAACAGACCGGTGCGTTGGCGTGGGTGGCACAACAAGTGATTGAGCTGTCGGACAATCGACTGGAATTATTGATTCCGCTGATGGGAGGTTTTTCCGCAGTGGCCAGTTCGATTGTCGATAACATTCCGGTGGCCGCGACACTGATTCCGATCGTCAACGACATCGCCGCTGACGGAAAAGTGCCCATCGAACCGCTTTGGTGGACGCTGATCATTTGTTGCAACTTGGGCGGCAATGGCACGCCGATCGGATCGATCTCGTGTGTGATCGCGATTTATGCGCTCAAGAAGGAGTCGGGCATCCACGTCAGTTGGGGTACGTTTTTGAAGATCGGTGGTCTGATCATGTTGGTTCAAGTTGCCGGTGCAATCGCTTACGTGATG
This sequence comes from Pirellulaceae bacterium, assembly GCA_013002105.1. The sequence goes on from JABDKS010000379.1 coordinate 24,104, forward strand.
TTGGCCCAGTCGTTTGGTTGGATTCCGCCGTTGGATGCCGTTGCCGATCTGGCACACTGAGAATCGCACTCCCTGAATTTCTCGGGACAGAAAGTTTGAAGACGCAATGAACAACGAATCAGAAGACAGCGACCTGGATCGCGACGTCGATGCATCGATGCGGATGTTCGAAAAATCGAAGGTGGGTCCTGCCGCAGCAATCATGCCTGTGAAACCGTCGCGCGTCTTGCTGGTGTTGGACGGTTCGCCGCAGGATACGACCGCCACGGATTCGGCGAAGTACTTGCGTGAACGTTTTAATGTCGAAACGCTCGTATTGGATGCGCGCGACGAACGCCCCGAGGACTTGGCCATTGCGGTCGCCCAGGAGATATCCGGTGCGCGACCGATCGCGCGACACGACGGTGAATCCTACGATGCCATCCTGGCGGCGGTGGCGGATCATGCCGTCGATCTGGTCATTATCCCCTGCCCGTTCGGCCGGTCATTCGAACACGTGGGAACCGATAGTGCGGGCACGGTGATCGATGTGCTGCTGAGTCGCTGCGATCGGCCGATGGTGGTGATCCGCCGCAGCGATCAAAGCTTGCAGCAATGTGTCGCCAAAGTATCGATGGTGGTCGGTAGCGAATGCGACATGGAAAGTCGCGCGGCGGCCTGGGCGTTTGGTTTAGCGGCTGCCAAGGCAACCGTGTCATTGAACCTGGTGGTCGAGAAGGAGCAGTACGAGAACATCCGGTCGATCATCGAAGCGCTGTCGCCCGAGTCCGATTTTGATGCGGAAAAGTTCAGCGAGGCGCTGACAAAAACGCACCAGGCGATTCACGGCGCGATGAGCAAGACGGCGACGGCACAGGGAATGACCTACCAGTTGAAACCGCAAACCGGCGGCGACGCCCCACCGAACTTGATGAGCGAATCAAGCAGGATGCTGTTGGTGATGCCACTGGAAGTGGACGACCGTTTCGGTCAGGGATTCGTGCAGGATCGAATCCGTCGCAGTCCGCATCCGGTGTTGGTTGTACCCGGACACGTTCAGCGGGAAGCGTAAGTCGCCAAGACATCGCTTTTAAAGGATGTTGCCAAACCAAAAAACGGCCGGTTCCTATCGAAACCGACCGTTCTTTGTTATTGGAATTCGCCTCACGGGCGACTTTTCAACTCGTTTGGTGAGTGCAGTTAGCACTCTGCGTTATTTGCTGAGCATGTTTCGGTACATGCTGATACCGGCAGGGCCGACGAGCACGACAAAGATACCTGGGAAGATGAACAAAACCAGCGGGAAGATCATCTTGACCGCCGTCTTGGCAGCTTTTTCTTCGGCAATCTGACGACGCTTGCATCGCATTGAATCGCTTTGGACTCGCAAGGCGGTTGCAATGCTGGATCCAAACTTGTCGGCTTGGATCAGGATTGATGCCAATTGTTTCAGATCATCCACACCGCTGCGGAAACCCAAAGCCTGCAAGACTTCGGATCTTGTTCGACCGAGTTGTAACTGCTGGTTAGCGATCGAAAATTCTTCACCGATTTCTTTGTGACTCTTGTTCATTTCTTCGGCCACCTTACGCAGGGCCTGGTCCATCCCCAGACCGGCTTCGACACAAACGACCATCAAGTCGAGTGCGTCTGGCAGGCCCAAGAAGACTTTTTCCATTCGTTTTTTGGCCATGAAATCCAAGAGCAATTTGGGAATCATGTAACCGATAATCACACCGATTGCCAACTTCATCAGCATTCCCTGGGTCAATCCATTGGCCGCCAAGCCAACGATACCGCCAAAGAACAGGCCGACGCCGGCCAGGATCATCTGCATGCCCTTGAACATTACAGGTGCTTTTTCGCCGCGGAAACCAGCGTTCATCAGTTTTTCGCGCAGGGCGCCCATTTCCTTTTCGGTGCCCGTGACTTTGTCAGCCAGGGGCATCGTGGCTCGTTCCAGCGCCGCGGTCAGTGCTTCGTTTTTCGTTCTTGCACGGGAGCTAGCGTCGTCGTCGACAACTCCGCCACCGCGACGAGAACGCATCATGTCCAATCGAGCTTCGGCCCGCGGTTTGTCATCGCCGCTGACGCGACCGATGGTTACCCATGCGACCGCGGTGACTGCGAAAAAGATCGCAATCGATGTGATGATAACAGGGTCGATGGATACGGCGAGGATCAGTAACGTCGTCATGATCGTGGTTCCTGGGTAACCTCAGCAGATGCCAAGGCGGAAAGTCAGTGGATGATTGGGTGTCGTAAGGGAATAAACGTGGTTGGGTTTAGACTTTGATTGTGATGATCTTTTTGATCACGAGGGCACCGATCAACTGAGTGACCAATGCACCGCACAGCATGTAGCGTCCGATTTCGTCGGTGAACAATGCCATCACGTATTCGTAGTTCAGTTTCAACATCACCAAGAACAGGACCGGCGGGAGTGCCAACAACACAGCACCACTCATTCGGCCTTCCCCGGTGAGGGCTTGGATCTGTCCGAGAATCTGTAGTCGTTCGCGAATCAGGTGTCCGATTTTGTCCAGGATCTCTGCCAAGTCACCACCGGTTTGACGCTGCAGGATCACAGCGGTGGCAAAGAAGCGAAGGTCCATGTTGGGAACGCGAGCGGCCATGTCTTCGATGGCTTCGTCCAGCGGAATTCCCAAATTCTGTTCTTCAAAAGCACGCAAAAACTCACGTGATAGTGGTTCTTCCATTTCCGATCCAACCAGTCCGAAACCTGCATTGAGTGAGTGACCGGCACGCAGCGAGCGTCCGATCAACTCCAGGGCTTCGGGCATTTGCTGGCCGAACCTGGCCAATCGCTTTTTGCGTTTCATCATCAACCAACCAAGCGGCAAGCAAGCGAGTGCTGCACCCAAGATCGGAGCGAGGATGAAGGGGACCGGTGAGATCACGCAGAGACCAAATCCAGCGCCAAAGAAGGCCAGGATGATGAACGCGAACTGGGCCGGCGGCATTCGCACATCGGCCTGTTGCAGGTATTCACCCAACCCGGGGACGTTCTTCAGGATGCTGGCCATAAAGCCGGTTGCATCGTCGAAACCACCGGCCATCAGTAGTGAACCGCCGGAATCTTCGGCGCCGCCACCGCCACCGCGTCGACGCGAAGCCATTTCTGCAAGCCGGTCTTCGGTTGCCGAGTTCTCGCTACTTGGCATCATCACGTGGACGGCAAAGGCGAGGATCGATGCGACAAAGACACCGACAGCTACAATGATGACAATTCCGCTCATGTCTGAACTGCTAAGTAGTGGTAGTTAAACGTGGTTGTGAAATAAAAGGTTTTCGATCGTCTGGCATCGGAGGCAGAGATCACTCGCTGCCAGGGATGTCAGGTGCCGGCCTTAGGCAGGCATGATGACTCGTTCGCGGAACGCACTGGCTGGCAAGCGAACGCCCGCACACTCCAGTTTGTCCATAAAGCTTGGGCGAACTCCGGTGCACTCAAAGTGGCCGTGAGCTTTGCCGTTTTCGTCGATACCGTTTTGCTTGTAGCGGTAGATGTCTTGCATGATGATCGTGTCTTGTTCCATCCCGACGACTTCGGTGATCGCCGTCACACGACGCGGTCCACCTTGCAGACGGTTGGCTTGGATCAGTACGTCCACCGCACCGGAGACTTGTTGGCGAATCGCTTTGACCGGCAAATCGAAACCGGACATCATGACCAGCGTTTCCAAACGAGCGATGGCGTCACGTGGCGTATTGGCGTGAATCGTGGTTAACGATCCGTCGTGACCGGTGTTCATGGCCTGCAACATGTCCAGGGTTTCACCACCACGGCATTCCCCGATGATGATTCGTTCAGGACGCATACGCAGGGCGTTCTTGACCAGGTCGGTAGCCGATACCGCACCATTGCCTTCGATATTCGGCGGACGTGTTTCCAAACGAACGACGTGGTCCTGTTGCAGTTGCAACTCAGCCGCGTCTTCGATCGTCACGATCCGGTCTTCGTGACCGATAAACGACGACAGCGTGTTCAACAGCGTCGTTTTTCCCGAACCAGTACCACCGGCGATGATCATGTTCAATCGTGCTTTGATACAGCCTTCAAGCAACATCACCATTTCGGGTGTGAACGCTTTGTAGTTCAGCAGGTCTTCGAGTTTCAGTGGGTTGCTACCGAATCGACGAATCGAAACCGCAGCACCATCAAGTGCCAAGGGTGGGATGATCGCGTTGACCCGCGAGCCGTCTTCCAAGCGAGCGTCAACCATTGGTTGCGTTTCGTCAACTCGACGACCGACTTTACTGACGATCCGATCGATGATTTGCAGCAGGTGCTTGCCGTCGCGGAATTCCACGTCGGTCTTCTGCATCTGTCCGCCCTTTTCGACGTAGATGTTTTTGGGACCGTTGATCAGGATATCGCTGACTTCTGGATCTTTCAGGATCAACTCCAAAGGTCCCAGGCCGAATGTTTCGTCCAGAACTTCGTCGACGATCTTTTCACGCTCTTGGCGATTCAGCAGCGTTTCTTCGGCATCGCAAAGGTGCTCGACAACCAGTCGGATTTCGCGACGCAGTGTGTCGCCTTTCATGTCGCCTACGCGAGAAAGGTCAAGCTTGTCGACCAGCTTGCTGTGAATCCGACGTTTGATTTCCTCGAATTGTTCGCTGCGGCTGGGGGCTTGGTTTGCAGTTTGATTACGAATTGCCATCGCTCGATGTTCCTTGGTCGCTAATCTGTGTGTGGTTCCCGTGGATTTCACTTTGTCATCAGCCGATGATCGCCGCGAAACGCGTTTTGTGTGGATGTTCGTGACAGTGCCCGTCAATGGACCCTGCGCTGGCTGGCAGCCGAACGACCCATGCAAACATAGGACGCAAATAAGCAATGGTCGCAATAACCACAATAGATTCGCTAACGAGCGCTTCTTAACTGACCGCGAAAGCCAATTTTGGGCGGCTCGGATCGCCGCGCAGAGGTGTTGATTCGCTCGCCAGTCGCGTCAGGTTGTCGGTCGTAGCGACTGTGACGATCATCCGTGCCACGAACCATCAGTCCAACAAAAAACGCTTGCGTGAAAGTCACACGCAAGCGCTGAGAAAAAAATTTTGTTGTTCGCGTTTACCAAGGACCGCGGACGTAGTAATAACCGAACTGATCGGTATGACTGGCCCAAGGTGATGGCGTCGGCCGAAACGATGCGCGTGGGCCGGCACCGGGCGAGTTGGCACTGCGACCAAACTGATGATGAATCGGATGCATCAAGTTTTGGCTCACGCCCCAGGAGTACGATTGTCGCATGTGAGCCGTCGGTGGCGTGACCACGGCAACCGGTTGGCCCCAATTCTGCTGGTAGTAACCACCATGCCAGGGTCGATCCATCGAGTAGTTGTGCGACCAGACTTGGAATTGGGCGTAGGGGTCGCCGGCATGGGCGTCTTGCTGCAGCGTGGCACACAGCGTTGTCAGCAGGCCAGCAGCGAAAAGGATTCGTCGGATCATGAATCGGGGTCCGAGGGGTTGGTGAGTTCTGGACGAGTCGAATATCTGGGCCAATCGGATGCGTGCCCAGATCCGGGGGGGAGAAAACGTGTTAGCGAGGCAACCGTATTTTGTTCCAATACAGATTGCTGATGGCTTGGCGTGCCGGCGGGCTGTAGTACACCGCACGTGTCCGATTCATTCCGCGACCTTCGTCGTAGTAATTATGAAATCGGTTTTTGTGCCAATACAGATATTCATGGGGGTAGAACGGCTGATAGGTGTTGAACGTATGTCCCACGTTGGTGGGCACCGGCATCGGCGAAACATACATCTGTGCGTTGGCACGATTGCAGTTGCCTTGGGTATAGAAGTTGTAGAACAAGTCAGGTTTGCCATAGGCACGTTCGCGACACTGAGCGCCACCAGCGATCATGCCGGAATCGAAACTACCCGCGTCCACGCTACCGCTGTCAGCAGTGCCTTCGTTGATCACTCCCGCTTCGTTGGCGGATAGGTCACCGACAAAGGTTCCTTCGCTGGACGCCGGCGTTGCGGCGACTTCATCGCTGACGACTTGTTGGCCGACGATGAATTCGTTGTGACCAAGTCGTTGGGCCGAAGCAAACGAGGTGGCGGTCAACAAAAAGCCCATCGCCAGTGTGGCGACCAAGTAGTTGGGGATCGATCGTTTCATATTCGGTTCCTCCGAGAACCGCGGGAGCGTCAATTTCCATCGTCGCGTACAGGTCTATTGCTGTCGCGCGTTGAGGTCGCCAAGCAGTGCTGCCCAGAGAATCCCCGTGTGTATCGATCTAGTTCGGCCCGAGCTTCCTCTCCAAATCAACTTCGCTGCATTGGTCGTTGCTATCACGACGATGGGGCTTTTCCCCGTCATCTGAGCGTTCGGCACGATCATCGGTTTCCATTCATTGGCTCTGATCGGTATAAAACCGGGTTTGAGAAAGGCCCCTTAAGTTGCCCCACTAGGTTTGGCTAGCGTTTTCGCTACAAATTCCCTAGTTTGACACGTTCGATTGCGGGAAAAGGATATTCGTCAGTGGCAAAACGTCGAACTCGAAACGCGGGGGGTGGTTCAGGCGGTCGCAAGAAAGCGACATCCAAGACCAGCAAGCGCGGATCATCACGAAAATCGTCCAGCAAGAACGGTTCGCTCTTTGATGCGATTGATGCCGAGTTGTTGACCGTGATTCCGCTCCGCCAAGCGGCCCAGGAGCGGTACCTGAATTATTCGCTCTCGGTGATCACCAGTCGCGCACTGCCGGACGTACGTGACGGGCTCAAACCGGTACAGCGACGTATTCTTTACACGATGAGTCAGCAAGGGCTCAGTGCCACGGCCAAACACCGCAAGTGTGCCAAGGTGGTCGGTGACGTGATGGGTAATTATCACCCGCACGGCGACAGTTCGATCTACGAAGCGCTGGTACGAATGGCCCAGCCATTTTCGTTGCGAATGCCCTTGATCGACGGCAGCGGCAACTTCGGTAGCGTCGATGGCGATAACGCTGCCGCGATGCGCTACACCGAATGTCGCATGACGCCGGTGGCCAACGAAGTGCTGATGGACTTGGCCACGCGCACGGTTGCGTTCAAACCCAACTACGACGGTAGTCGCGAAGAACCGGTCGTCTTGCCCAGTCGCGTACCCAACCTGCTGGTCAATGGCGCAACGGGAATCGCCGTGGGAATGGCGACCAACATTCCACCACACAATTTAAAGGAAGTCTGCCAAGCACTTTTAAAGTTGCTGCGTGATCCCGAGATCAAAGATTATCAACTGGTCGCCAACGATGCTGTTCAAGGACCCGACTTTCCAACCGGCGGCGAGATCATCAACAGCAAAGAAGAACTGCGCGAGATCTACAGCACCGGCCAGGGCACGATTAAGTTGCGAGGCACCGCCAAGTCGGTCAGCAAGGGCAGAGCTGCCGCAGTTTTGCAGATCACTTCGATCCCCTTTGGCGTCAACAAAGCCGCCATGGTCGAACGCATCAACGAGCTGGTTATCACGGGCAAGTTGCCGCTGGTGGTCGAAGCACGAGATTTGTCGACCGACGAGATTCGAGTCGACTTGCAACTCAAGAAAGACGCCGATCAAAACAAAGTCCTCGCCTATCTGTACAAACACACGGACTTTCAGAAAAATTTTAACGTCAATCTGACCTGCCTGGTTCCGACGGAGAATCCCGAAGTCGGCGCTCCTAATCGACTCGGGCTCAAGGAGATCCTTTGGCACTTCTTGCACTTCCGACTGGAGGTTCTAACTCGTCGGCTCGAAAACGAACTGGCCAGTCTGGAGAAACGAATTCACATCCTCAATGGCTTTGCTTTGGTCTTCGACGCCCTCGATACGATCATCAAAATCATTCGCCGTAGTGATGGCAAAGCAGACGCCGCAGTCAAGATCATGAAGAAATTTCCACCGCGCAACGGTCGCGGCGGATTGGATGAAGACCAGACCGATGCGATTTTGGAACTGAAGCTCTATCGACTGGCCAGGCTCGAGATCAATGTGATCTTGGAGGAACTGAAGAACAAGAAGAAGCGGGCCGCCCAGATTCGAAAACTACTCAATGAGGACACCAAAGATACGAATGCCTCGGGGCGTTGGAAAATCATTCGCGGTGAAATCGAATCATTGATCACCGATTACGGAAAAGATGCCGCTGGCAAACGACGTACAACGATTTCGACTGCGGTGGAAGAACCCGAGTATAGCGCCGAGGACTTTATCGTGGCCGAGAATTGCCACGTATTGATCACACGAGACGGTTGGGTCAAGCGGCAAAAACAGATTGCCGACCCCGGCAAGAGTCGTTTACGACAGGGCGATAGCGTATTGGCCTGCGTTGCCGGTAGCACCCGCGAGACGATTGGATTCTTTTCGTCGCTGGGCGTTTGTTACACCGCACGAATGGTCGACCTGCCCGCATCGACCGGCTTCGGCGAACCGGTACAAAAACTATTCAAGATGAAAGATGGCGAGAAGATTGTTGCCGCGATGTCATTCGATCCTCGCGTGCTGCCTGGTGATGTCAAAGAAGACCCCAAGAACCCCGATCTGTGTCCGGAAATACATGGGTTCGCGGCGTCGTCCAACGGATTCGCATTGCGATTTGGTCTGGAGTCATTTTTGGAACCTTCGACTCGCAGCGGACGCCGGTTCGCCCGCGTATCGGGTGATGCGTCGATCATCGATGTCGCGCCGATTCACGGTGACGAAGTGGTCTTGGCGATTTCAAAAAACTGTCGCGCGATGGTTTGCGAAGTAGAAGAGATCAACTACCTCTCGGGTGCCGGCAAAGGGGTGACGTTGATCCGACTGGCAAAGGATGATCAACTCCTTGGTTTCAAATGTTCCAGCGGCGACCGTGATCTGTTGACCGTAAAAACCAACCGCGGTGCAAAGAAAACGATTTCGACGGTCAAGTACCGCATCACATCGCGGGGCGGTCGAGGCAACGAGATTCAAAAGAACGGGAAAATCGCTGAGATCCTTTCGCCGCCGATCGAGCCCCCCACGACATTCGACGACGAGTAATAGAAACGCTTACTGGGCAAGATTTTTTGGGTCCTATTCCCAATCGATCTGTCCAGATCATTGATACCTATTCGTTCAGAACCACGTGTCAACGTTTGAACGAAATCGCCTCAACACAACGAAGCTTATGGCCACTGCCGCTAAAACCTACACCGCAAAAAACATTGTCGCACTCGAGGGCTTGGATCCTGTTCGAAAGCGACCGGGAATGTATATCGGCGGCGTTGGAATGGCGGGATTGCATCATCTGATCTGGGAAGTCGTCGACAATTCGGTCGACGAAGCGATGAATGGCCACGCCAGCGAGATTTCCGTAACGCTGCACAAAGATGGCCAGACGATCACCGTATCGGACAATGGTCGTGGGATCCCGATCGACAAACATCCCAAAACCAAAAAGCCGGCGCTCGAAATGGTGCTGACCGTGCTGCACGCCGGCGGCAAATTTGATGGCGACAATTACAAGACCGCCGGCGGTCTACATGGTGTTGGCGCCTCGGTAGTCAATGCACTGTCAAAACAGTTGACTGCGGTCGTTCGACGCGACGGTGCCCAATACCGGATGGTTTTTGCCAAAGGTCAAACCAAGACCAAGTTGCAGAAACTCAAGGGTGCCGTGCGGGGATCCGGCACGACGATCACGTTCACGCCCGATCCCACGATTTTTCCTAAGATCGATTTCAACACCGAAACCATTCGTGCCCGACTGGAGACCGCCAGTTTCTTGCATCGCGGTCTGAAAGTCACCTACGTTGACGAGAGCAACAAGACCAAGGAAACCTTTCTGCACGAAGAGGGAATTGTTGACTACTTGGGCAAGGTGCTCAAAGAACGCAAAGCCAGTCCGATTCACGAATCGCCGTTCACGCTTCGTAAGGACGATGACATTCGGTTGGAGTTGACGCTGCAGTGGACTGAGTCGACTGACGAACACGTTCGCAGTTATGTCAACGGGATCCCCACCGGCAATGGGGGAACCCACGAGAATGGTTTTCGAAGTGGTTTGAACAAAGCAGTTCGGAACTACATTGACACGCACAGTCTGACGCCGCGCGGTGTCAAAATTACGCACGAAGACATTCGCGAAGGTTTGGTCGCGATCGTGTCGATATTCCTGGCCGAGCCGCAATTTCAGGGACAAACAAAGGATCGACTGAACAACCCCGACGCCCAGGCAACGGTCGAAGGCGTCGTGCGGCCGGCCATCGAACAGTGGATGAACAATAATCGCAGCGTCGCTGACGTGGTGATTGCGAGAATTATCGCCGCGGCTCGTGCTCGTGCTGCATCGCGTGCCGCGTCAGCCGCTGTGTCACGAAAGGGTGGCGCCAAACGAACGTTGTTGCCGGGCAAGTTGAGCGATTGTCTGAATAGCGGCAAATCTGATTCAGAATTGTTTATCGTCGAAGGCGATTCGGCAGGCGGTAGCGCCAAGCAAGGTCGCGACCGGAATTACCAAGCGATCTTGCCGCTGCGAGGAAAGGTTCTCAATACCGAGAGCGCCACTCTGAAAAAGATCATGGATAACAAGGAAATCCAAGACATGATCGCGGCGCTGGGTTGTGGCATCGGACCGGGAATGAATCTGGGATCGCTTCGTTACGACCGCATCATTTTGTTGGCCGACGCCGATTCAGATGGCCACCACATCACGACACTGTTGTTGACATTCTTTTATCGACACATGCCAGCTTTGATCGCCGACGGTCGGCTGTACATCGCCGTACCACCGTTGTTCCGTATCGACATTGGCAAAGAAACGTTCTGGGCAAAAGACGACGAACATCGCGAGGAAATCCTGCAAGCTCACACCGGCCGAGCCAATCCGGAGATCACTCGTTTCAAAGGTCTCGGCGAGATGATGCCCAAGGTGCTTTGGAACACGACGCTCAATCCAGACACGCGAACATTGCTGCGCGTGGAGATCGACGACCATCTGGAGACCGATCGTGTAATCAGCGACTTGATGGGACGTGACGCGTCGGCTCGGTTTCGATTTATTATGGAACGGGCCGAGGACGCCCAAGGAATCGATATCTGATGAGCCCGCTCTGTCGAGCGGTCGCGGTCCCCTTGGCGGTGCGACTCATTGGGGTCCAGCCCTACAACGTGTCTCATCCTGGCTTCGCGGTTGTCCTCAAATTGACACCAACTGTCCGACGTTAATCTGTTCCGGATGCATCACGTAAGTCGTTGGCTGATTGGTTGTTACGGCGGAAATGGTGGTTTCTAGGCAGAATCGGCCCGCTGTATGCGGCACAGTTGCAGGTGGCCTCGGATTTCCGTTCGTTGCGTTGCGCGAGGTTCCTTGGCCAACCTCCCCCTCTCTCAGATATCAGGAAGCACTTTTATGTTTAAGAAACTCTGTCTCGCGGCCGCGTTGGCCGTTGCCGGCCTTTTGGTCGTTGGCGATACGCAAGCCGAAGCTCAGCATTGCCGTTACGGATACGGCCACGGCGGGGGCATCGCGGTGTACGCCGCTCCGTCGTATCGTTCGTCTTACCGGCACGCCGTACCCTACCGACCGGTTTACGGTTCGAACTATCGTGGCGGCTTTGGTTACAACAGTTTTTACGGATCGCCCTATCGGTCGTATCGTGGCGGCTATGGATTTGGCTCGCCCTACTACGGTCGTGGCACGTCGATCGGCATTGGTCGCGGCGGCATTTCGATTGGGATCGGTTTCTAACTGAGACCGGTTCGCAACTGACCCAGTACGCGGAGTAATCTTTGCAGATTACTTCGCGTTTTTTTATGCGCGTTGCTGGTTTTCGATCGCTGTCGACGGTCAAAATGATTTCAAGCGTTTATGCTGAGTGTTTGCTGATCTGCACCGTGGCATCTGTTAGTCGGCAGAGATCGGTAGGCCAGGATCTGTCCTGGCCGGTTTGCCCGCGGCAGGACAGATCCTGGCCTGCGGCTTAGTGTCAGCGTGTCATTGATTCGAATTGAGATCCAAGCGATGCCTTTACGCGGTCTGTTGGTTGTATTGACGCTCGTTTGCGGCAGTTCGGTTTTTGCAGTCGACCTGGTGGAGTTTCTCAGCGGTGCGAAAGTCAGCGGTACGGTCAAGGAGATTCGCAAGACGGCCAAAGAATTCGATTTCCAGGCCACGATTGGGACGCGAACATCGGTTCGCACATATCCGTTCTCCAAGGTGCACGCGGTCACGCTTGACGGGAAACGTTTTGTTTTGACACCCAAGTCTGCCGCACCGGTTTCCGCTGGGCTGGATCCGAGCCAAGTGGTTCAGCGAAGTCGGGCGGAAATTCAGCGACTCATTGAGACGCAAGGCTCGCAGATGCCGGACTGGTTTGCGTCGACCGAGCTGGATTATCCCAAGACGCTGGATCTGTCTTGGCCCTTGAAACCGCCGCAAAAGGGTTGGAACAACAAAGTGAACATGGGGCAGTACATCTGGGACATCATCCATCCCAATCCGTCTCGCTGGCAAAGTGGCATTAGGTTGGTTCACCACTGCATGTCACTGCACGAGGGAAACCGCACGCTGTTGACCCGCGATCAAAAGACACTTGGGCGGATGTTTTTTGAATTGATGCAAGACTATCCACGGGCTGCTTACTGGTATCAGAAGGCACGTGTGGATAAGTCCGAGCCAGCCAGTGTCAACCTGGCCGAGTGCTATTGGCGGATGGGCAACCAGCAGCTCGCCGTGCAGCAGGTGACGACTCGAACCTACCTGGGTGGTGCCGCGGTCAAAACCGTCAAACTGTTTGGCGATATGGGAATGACCGACAAAGCCGTTTCACTTGCCAATCAGATGACCAACTCGGGGTCGTCCAATCAGGCGTTCCTGGCCGCGGGCGATGCATTACGGCAAGCGGGACGTTTGGACGAGGCGATTACCTACTACGAAAAGGTGATTCACGGCGATGGCTATCGAAACAAGGAGTACGAGAAACGTTTCGTTGCCCGCGCAAGCGAAAGTGTTCAATCGATTCGGTTGTTTGACAAGACGGATCCGAGTCAGGTTCCTGACGGAACCCACCACGCCAGTAGCACCGGTTACAACGGAGCGTTGAAAGTCGCCGTCGAAGTAGCGGGTGGCGAAATTGTTTCGGTCAAGGTGGTCGATCACCGCGAAAAGCAGTTCTATTCGGCGCTGACCGATACCGAAGCGAACATTTTGCAAGCGCAGAGTGTGCGGGGAATTGACGGGACCAGCGGTGCGACCATTACATCCCAAGCGATCATCAATGCCACCGCCAAAGCGCTTGCCGAGGCATCCAAGTGATCCGTGGCGGAATCGCGCTGGTGTTGCTCTTGTCCAGTGCGATCGGTTTAGGGTTGTTCTTGACCGGGCATCGATTCACCACGGGCCTGCGCCCGGCGGTCAATCCGGTGGCGGTATCGTTGTTGACCGTTATTGCTGCTGCGTCAATTTGTGTTCTGTTGACGCAAGGCGACCGACGCTCGGACGCCGTGTTACGCCTGGACTGGTTTCTTCCGCAGTTGCGGCGTCTCAAGACCGGTCAAAAACGCAATGATCGGTTGATCGGTCGTTGGTTCAGTCGATTGTTGCCGATTGGATGGTTGTCCAACCATCACACCAAGCAGCGAGGACGTCTGCGCAAATGGCTGCGACACTTCGGGATCAGTTGGCTGGCATCGCCACCCCGCCGCGTCGTGCAGGCGATCTGCTTCATTACGTTCATTTGGCTGTTCTTTTATGTTTGCTGGCCGTATGACGCTGAGCCGCGTGCTGCAGTGCAAATTTCCGACAATTGGCAGTTTGTCGACATGGATCAGGCCGACGGCAGCGTCACGTTTCAGGCGGTGGTCGTCCCTCCCTGGTTAAAACCGCCGCCGTCACAATCGCATCCGTCCACGATCCATTTCGGCGTTGCTGGTGGCCAAGCGGTACCGGGAACGATTGTCGCACGGGCCGATCGACGTTTGACGATTCAGCCATCGACCGCCTTGTCGGACGAGACGTTCGACGCGTTACTGACCGGTACGGATTTGTGGCGGATTTCGGATGCTGATCCGCAGGCGTGGCCATCACACTACGCTGACAATTTGTCTGAAAAGGAGCGATTGCCCGCCGAGTTGTTTTTGGCGATCGATCCGTTGGTCAGTTTGTCCACGGCCATTGCGTCGCGCAGTTGGGTTTGGTCGCTGGTTTGCGCTGCAATCATTGGCATCGTCTGCGTGCTGATTCCGCGAGGGTTTTGCGGATACCTGTGTCCGCTCGGTACGCTGATTGACTTGTTTGATTGGAGTGTGACAACCAGGACACAACGGTTTCGCGTCGCTGATGATGGATGGTGGGTCCACATCAAATACTACCTCCTTGGTGGGACCTTAATTGCCGCCGTTGGTGGCGTGTTAGTCAGCGGATTTGTATCGGCAATCCCTGTGATCACACGTGGAATGTTGTTCGTGGCCGATCCACTGCAAAGCGGGGTCAGTCGCGGTTGGCACTTGGTGCCTGGAATGAATGCGGGACATATCGTTTCCATTCTTCTTTTCGTTGGTGTGCTCTGTCTTGGATTCTTGCGACCGCGATTTTGGTGCAAATATGTTTGCCCCAGCGGCGCAGTTTTCTCGGTTGCCAATCTGTTTCGCGTGACCGAGCGTAAGGTCGAATCCTCGTGCATCAATTGCAATAAGTGTGTCGAGATCTGTCCGTTTGATGCAATCAAACCTGATTTCACGACTCGCGAGACCGATTGCACGATGTGTCAGTCATGCGGCGGTGTCTGTCCCACCCATGCGATCAAGTTTGTCGAGAGATGGAATGTGGTCGAATTGAAGGTCGAAAACGAACCGCCGACCAAAGAGACATCGCTGGGACGTCGTGGATTTCTATCGTTGGCTGCCGGAACCGCTGCTGCGACTGTCGGCGGCGCGACTGTCGCCGGAGGGACCAAGTTGTTTGGCGCCAATCTGGATGATCCCAACGCGGTGCGTCCGATTCGACCACCCGGTAGTGTGCCCGAGCAAGAGTTCTTGCAGATGTGCATTCGCTGTGGTGAATGTTTCAAAGCCTGTCCAAACAACGTCCTACAAGCTCAGGGTTTTCAACAGGGACTCGAAGGTCTATGGACGCCCGAAGTCGTGGCCGACTGGGCAGGTTGTGAAAGTAGTTGCAACGCATGCGGGCAAGTCTGTCCCACCGGAGCGATTCGCGCGCTGCCGATCGAGGAAAAACGCGTTGCACGAATGGGGCTGGCGATCGTTAACGAATCAACGTGTTTGCCGTTTGCCGCTCGCGAGGACTGTGACCTGTGCGTGCAAGAATGCAACGCTGCAGGTTACGAAGCGATCGAGTACACACAAGTGGGAACACAGGTCGATGACAACGGATTGCCCATCGAGGGCACTGGTAGGCTGGCCCCGGTCGTATTAGCCGACAAGTGTGTCGGTTGCGGGCTCTGTCAGACGCGATGTGTCGCTATCAATGTCAAAGAGAAGAACTTGCTTTCGCATTCCGCGATCATTGTCCAGGCTGGCCCGGGCAAGGAGGATCGCCTGATGAGTGGATCCTACATCCAACTGCGGCAGCAACGCGACAAACAGGCACGTGTTGGGTTACCGATCATTGATCCAAAGCCATCCATGCCACCCAGAGCACCTCAGGCGAGCGAGGCACGGGATACGGGGTCCCGTGAAAATGAGACCAGTGATTCAGAGAACCCATTCGGGTTGTGATCTCGGGCAGGACCAGCGTTTTAGGGTCCATTGGAGTGGCTGGCACTGCAATGGTCGTGGCGGAAAAACATCGAGCGAAATCGATGGAAACGACCTAATAAACGGGTTGCCCGAGCGTTAATCCTTTCGTGGCAGCATTGGCAATGAGTACCGC
Organism: Pirellulaceae bacterium; assembly: GCA_013002105.1. The sequence goes on from JABDKS010000379.1 coordinate 39,938, forward strand.
TTCGGTGGCGAAATCACCGGTAGAATGACGGGGTAGTCGATTGGCACAGCGGGTCGCAATCGTGAGTAAATCACAATCTTGGGTTCATGACGATGTTCCGTCCGGATCCTCTTTTCTTATTGGTGAGTCAACAAAATGTTTTGCAAAATGACTTCGGCCGCCGTTTTCTCCGGTGCATTGGCGGGCTTGATGATGGTGGCATGGTCGCCCAACGTTCTTGCTCAAGGAATGCTGATTTCCAGTGATCCCAATGACCGGCATCGCATGCCGCGGATCATGCCACGTCCAACGCCGGGACAGCCGGGTTTTCTGTATGACATTGCCAAGTTGGAGATCGACGCATCGATTCGCGACCAGGTGGCGGAAGTTCAAGTCGGGCAGACGTTCAAGAATCGCACGAATCGCGTATTGCAGGTGAAATTCGTTTTTCCGCTGCCCTACGACGGTGCGATCGACCAGATGACATTCATGGTCGACGGCGAAGAGCTCGAAGGTCGATTGTTAGAAGCTGACAAGGCTCGCGAGATTTATCAGTCCTACGTGCGACGCAGCCAGGATCCAGCGCTGGTGCAGTGGATTGGAACCGGAATGTTTCAGACACAGGTTTTCCCCGTGCCGGCGGGTGCCGAGCGAACCGTTTCGCTGCGGTACACACAACTGTGTAAACGTAGCGGAACATTGAATGACTGGTTGTTGCCGCTGGCGCCGACCAAGTTCACCTGCAGCCCGATCGGCGAAATTGCGATCCGCGGCCGAATCCGCAGCGATACCAAACTGGGCAATGTTTACAGCCCGTCACACGACATCGAGATCGATCGCAGTGGTGACAACGTGGTCAAGTTCCAATACAAGGCGAAAGCCAAGGTCCCCGGCAGCGACTTTCGCGTGATGTGGGATACCGGCGATAGTCCGGTGCAAGTCTCTGTGGTCGCTCATCGACCGGACAAGAACCAAGACGGCTATTTCATGTTGATGATTCAGCCGCAATTTGACGAACCAACTGGCGGGGAAGACAAGATCGGCAAGAACGTCGTTTTGGTGATGGACAAAAGCGGCAGTATGCGCGGCGAAAAGATCGATCAAGCGCGCCGTGCGGCGAATTATGTCGTCGACCATCTCAAGGGACGCGATCAGTTTACGCTGATCAACTACGACAGCGTCGTGGAAAATTTTCGCAGCGAACTGACGTCAGCCGACAAGGAGACGCGCACCGATGCGAAGGAGTACATCGATTCGATGTTGGCCGGCGGAAGTACGAATATCAATGAGGCGCTTTCCCAAGCACTGAAGATGACCGAGGGGGCAGATGGCCCTGTCTATGTTGTATTCATGACCGACGGTCGCCCGACCGTCGGCGAACGTAATGCGATGAAGATCGCCGACAATGCGAAGAACAATTTGCGTGAGGGCACGCGATTGTTTTCGCTGGGAGTCGGTCACGACGTGAACAGTCGCTTGCTGGATAAATTGGCCAGCATTTGTCTCGGGCAAACCACGTACGTCCGCCCCGGCGAACCGTTGGATGATGTTGTCAGCCATCTGTACGACCGGATTGGCGCCCCGGCGCTGACCGATGCGTCATTGAAGTTGACGGTCGACGGCAAAGAGGGCCGTACGCGGCAGCTGTATCCGTCGGACATGTATGACTTGTTTTCCGGAGACCAGTTGGTGATCGTCGGCCGCTATCGCAAACAGGGTCAGTTGCAAATCAAACTGACGGGCGACTATTTGGGGAAACCGCAGAAGTTTGTATTCGAGGACGAGTTGCCCAAAACGACCAGTAGTGGCAAGAACGTGTTTGTCGAAAGGCTCTGGGCGACACGACGGATTGGGCAAATTATCGACGAGATTGATTTGCATGGTGAGAATAAGGAGATGGTCGACGAATTGATCGTGTTGAGCAAACGACACGGGATCCTGACGCCGTACACGGCTTATTTGGCCGAAGAGCAGACCGATCTAAATGACATCAGCTCGGGACGTCGCGTAACCCGGCTTGGGCTGCAGCGTCTGTCCGAAGAGTCGGGACCGCGTGCGTTCCGACAACGAGCGCTCAAGAGTGATTTTAAGTCGGCAGATCGGCCAGCCGATGCGTTTGCCGACAGCGAATCGCTTGAAATGGGGATGCGCATCGCTGCCAATGCGCCGGCATCACGTCCCCAGGCGTCAGATCCATTCGGCGCCAGCGGTGCTGGCGGTGGTGGCGCCGGCGGTGGGCGACAATCCGGTTCGTTGGGCGGTTTCGCAAGGGGTGGGGTTAATAAGTCCATTGCGCCAAAACCTGCAATGATCGACACCGTGGACGAGGCGAAATCCGAGCAGTCGGTCAGTGGCATCGAACGCGTCAAACGGATCGGATCCAAGACGTTTTACTTGCGTGGCAATCGATACGTCGATGGTGACGCGACGAAGGAGCAGATCGACGCGGCCAAATCCATCGAACAGTTCAGTGACGCCTATTTCAAGTTACTCAAAGATCTGGACGAGGACGCCAAGGCGTATCTGGCTCAAGAAATCGAAGTCCTGGTCGTGATCAACGAAAAGGCCTACGTGATCCAACTGCCTCAACCGAAGAAGTAGCGGCCGCCCCACAGGCCTTTGCGCTAACCGGTCCGCCTTGCCAACTAAACGCTGCCGGCGAGTTGCTTGATTTCATCGGGTGTGAATTTGCGATGCAGTCTCGCGCCCATTTGGCTGACGATGCGGGCGGCTGCGTGGGAGGCGAGGTGTCCGGCTTGTTGCCAACTCATGCCGTTGGTGATTCCATATAGCAATGCACCGGCGTACATGTCGCCGGCACCCGTTGTATCGATCGCTTTGACCTCGACGCCTTCGACCGGCAAGGCGTCACCACCGTGCATCACGATCGAGCCTTTACCACCCAGGGTCAGCGCGACATTTTGGCAATGATCGTGAATTTTTGCCGCACACTGAATCGGATCGGTTTCACCGGTCAGGCTGGTTGCTTCTTGTTCATTACAGAAAAACAGATCAACCGGTCCCGTGATCAATTCCCAGATTTCGTCTTTGAGCATGTTGACCAAGAACGGGTCGGACGCCGTGAAGGCGACTTTGATATTGTTCTTTTTGGCGATGTCAATCGCTTTGTAGGCAGCCGCTTTGGTGGCATCGCCGGTCAAAAGGTAACCCTCGATATACACGTACTCGGAATCCACAATGGTGGCTTCGTCGATATCGCCGGTGTCGAGCGTTGCCGAGGCGCCCAGGTTGGTCAGCATGGTTCGCTGCGCGTCTTGGGTGATCAAAACCGCGCAGGTCCCGGTGGGTGCATCGGTGGCGGGTTTGACATGAATGTCAATTCCCAGTTCGCGAATGTCTTCTAGAA
>JABDKS010000044.1 GCA_013002105.1 Pirellulaceae bacterium
TTTGATTCGGAAGTCTTGCCGGAAGTCATCTCGATGTACGACCGATTCGAGCGCAGCAGTGTGTTGCCCGGTAAGGCGGTCGCGGCGCTTTTGCGTTTGGCGGGTCGATCGGGTCAAAAATCAATCATTCGTCACGATGCCATTACCGAGTTTCAATCACGCAGTGGCTTGAAAGCTTCCATCATCGACAGCCGCGTCAAGATTTCGCGTGAGACGGTCACCAAGCAAATTCGCGAGCAAGTCGTTGGACAAGACGAGCCCGTTAAGCAATTGGTTGATCGCGTGATGGTGGCCGCGGCGCGGATGAACGACACGTCGCGGCCCATTGGAACGTACCTACTGGTCGGTCCCACGGGCGTCGGCAAGACACAGCTTGCCAAGGCGGTCGCGTCGTGCCTGTTCGACGAGGGCGGCATGATTCGATTGGACATGAACGAGTTATCGTCGCCAATGTCAGCATCGCGGCTGGTGGGGACATTTGATGCGCCCGATGGTTTGTTGACCAGTGCCGTGCGACGGCGACCCAACGCCGTGTTGCTATTGGACGAAATCGAAAAAGCGCATCCATCGGTGTTAGACGTTCTGCTACAAGCACTCGGCGAAGCCCGTTTGAGTGACGCCCGTGGGCGGACCGTGGATTTAAGCGGATTGCTAATCCTGATGACCAGCAATCTTGGTGCGCGGACCTCCGGACGTAGTCGTGGATTTACCGAGGCCGGTGATGCCGCGACGATTCAAGAGAATCACTTACGTGCCGTCAAAGAATTCTTTCGTCCAGAATTTTTTAATCGTATTGACGGCGTCCTTAGTTTCGAGCGATTGTCGGCCGAGGTGATGGAGACGATCGCGATGATGCAATTCCAAGAGATCTTGCAGCGCGATGGTTTGCAGCGCCGTAGCGTCTTGATCGATATCGACCCGCAAGCGATTCGGCAGACGGCCGCGCGAGGATACAATCCAGCGATGGGTGCTCGCGCGCTCAAGAGACAGATCGAACGGGATTTGATTCGGCCGGCGGCGAAAGTCCTGGCAGCAACCAAAACCGATCAACCGACACTCTTGCGATTGCACGCTGATGGCGATTCGGTCCAGACCCAATGGCAACCGATCCAGTACGTCCAACAGGCCCCGTCGGCGTGCGATTGGCCGATCGAAGAACTTTGCGACCGAAGTGATGAATGGTTGGATTCGATCGAGCCAACGTTGCAGGGCGGACCGTTGAGTTTTGAAGTCAACGGTCAAGGTGTCGATGTCGGGGCGCTGGAGTTGATGACGCTCCGAGATAGTGTGCTGGAGTGTCAGCAAACGATTCGCCAGTTACGTGAAGTGTACTTTGAACCCCGACTGCAGCGACCGCAGTCATCGCCCATCGCAGTTCCATCGATCGGCTATCGATTTGATCCCCCTAATCGAACCGAGTTACGAGATTTGCAGGCGATGGATGACATCCAAGACTACCTGCGAGATTCCCTGGTGATCTCGCAACCGGGTGAAATCGACACATTGCGTGATTGTTTGATCAATCAATTGGGACGACTGCATGCGCAATTGGCTGCTCGGGGGACATCGGCGCGATGGCTGGTTTGGACACGATGGTACGGTGATCGATTCAAGAGCAGCGAAGAGCGTGAGGCGTCCTTTAATTTTCAGGATTACTCCGACGCCGTGATGCTGGCGATGGCCGTGTCCCAGTGGAGTCGAGACGACGAAAGCTTGATGATCGCGGACACCGAAATTACATCGGATCGGGTGGCCGAGTTTTCCGGCGCGTTGGCGGCAGCGTCGATTCAGCATTTTTGTGGCAGTTGGCTGTTCGTCAATGCGCAAGGGCAAATCAAACTTGCCGAAGTAAAAATGCGAGCGATTGCGAACGACCGTTCGATCCCCGAACAATTCGCAATGTGGAAAGCGGAATCGATTCGCGAACCCGCAGCACCTGTCCGACGAATTATTCCCAGCGATCGTCCTATGGTCGATTTGATGACCGGTGCGGCAGTCAGCGAACAAACCGGTAACAAATATTCGGGCGTCAAAGCGATTGTGCAACTGTTACAACAATCTCGGCGGTCGCTCGAATTTTTGCGGGATCGGGACGAGGTGTCGACATGACCAGTTACAAAGTTCCGGTGTTGGTTTCGCGGTACGCCGATGATCTGTACACCGCCCGTGTGGTCGATGGACCCGAAGCCGATGCGGTAGCGAATTCAGCGACCGCAGCGTTCGACCACGTTCGCGGACATGTCAAAAAACAGGCCGATCGCGAACCCCAACAGTACTGGCCCAAAATCGACGAATACGAACTCGGCAATACGTCGGTCAAAGTTCGACTGTTTTACCGTGACGGGAAACGTCAGTTTCCGGCAAGTCGGGAGATGAAGATCCCGGTACGTTACGTTCTAGGTCGTTATGTCGATCAGAGCGTCGAGTGTTTTTTGGTTGACTATGATTTGGTGTTTCATTGCCCCGCGTTGCGCGAGTTGCCGCAGTTGATCGACGAAGCCGTGCGGAGTGCAGCGGCACGAATCGATTCGCGGCAACTGTCCGCGGCGACGCCGCCTGGCATATCCGAGTTGCGGTACATCCGTGTGCGACCCAAAGAACTGCAGGAGCCGAACGAACAGGACACCGATTCAGCGCTAACGATCGTGGCCGATCCGGTGGTCAAGCGCAAGCGAAATCAAAAACGGCGGTTGGCTTTACACCGCGACGGTGAGATTTCAAATGTCGCCGAGGCGATTCGCGAAGCAAGCGTTTTGTTGGTTGGGGAATCAGGGTGCGGCAAGACCACGATCGCACGCGCCGCAGCAGGTCATCACGAAGTGATCGCGCGCGAACTGGCCAAGGTTCACAGTTTGCCGATTCCGCCGCCTCTTGTCTGGCAAACGTCGGCAGAGAATTTGATTGCCGGGATGCAGTACTTGGGCGAATGGGAACAACGCTTGGAACAGGTGATCGCGGAATTGGAGTCAATCGGCGGAATGCTGGTGGTTTCCTCGTTAATCGACTTGGTGCGATTGGGGGGCACACAACCAACCGATTCGCTTGCCGCGTTCCTGATGCCGTATGTACGACGCGGCGAAGTGCGATTGATCGTTGAAACTACGCCCGATGAACTGGACGCCGCGCGGCGATTATTGCCCGGTTGGGTCGAGTGTTTTCAGATCATGACGATCGATTCACTTTCGCAACAGCAGACCCGTGGCATCGCCGACAAGATGCTTAAAGATGCAAGTCGTAATCACCGCTTTGACGTCGAACCGACCGCGGCCGAGACAGTGACACGGTTGTTTTCTCAGTTTGTGCCGTATCAGTCGCCGCCGCGCGGAGTGGTCGAACTGGTCAACGATGTGATCGAAGACAAACGGCGCCAGCCACGCAAACCGCAACAAACGGTCACGGTGACGGCCTCGGACCTGCTGGATCGATTCACAAAGCTGACGGGATTACCCGAAGCATTGCTGCGAGACACGATGACGTTGGAGTGCGACGATGTGCAGGATTATTTTGCCGGAAAAGTGATCGGTCAGGGCCAAGCCGTGGCGGCGGCGGTGAATGTGGTTTTGAGGCTGAAGGCTGGATTGTGCGATCCCCGTCGTCCCGTAGCCACCCTATTGTTTTGCGGACCGACCGGAGTCGGTAAGACGCAATTGGCCCGATCACTGGCCGACTACTTGTTTGGTCAGAGCGATTCACGCGACAAAACGATCGTGCGACTGGACATGAGCGAGTATGGCAATTGGGACGCGGTGGACCGGTTGTTGGTGGCGCCCGATGGCGAAGTCGCTGCTTGGATTGGACGCTTGAGAGCCAAGCCGATGTCGGTGGTGCTGTTGGACGAGTTTGAAAAAGCATCGCCGGAGGTCCACGACTGTCTGTTGTCGGCGCTGGACGAAGGTCGATTGACGGACCGCTTCGGACGCACAACGACGCTGTGTGGTTCGATCGTGATCATGACCAGCAACGTGGGATCACGATCGTCCAAGGCGGTGGGGTTCAGCGGCCAGGACAACCGCGCGATGGAGCGAGCCATCGAGCAGGAGTTTCGTCCGGAGTTCTTGAACCGTTTGGACGAAATCGTCAAGTTCGATCCTTTGGAATCGATCGTCATCGAACAGATTGTCGAAAAGGAGTTGGCCGACCTGGCACAGCGTGAAACGTTGCGATCCCGACGCGTGCTACTACGGTGGGACGACGCGGTCGTCAAACGGTTGGCGTCGATGGGGTTTGACCCCTTGCTGGGCGCTCGTCCGCTGCAAAGGGCGATTGAGCGCGAAGTCGTTTCGAAGATTGCACGGCGGTTGTTGTCGACACCCCAAGAAAGTGACGCGATTTCGATCGACTTGGCTGAGTTGGTCTCCGACACGGTGGCGAGCAAAGGTTAGACTACTCGTCGCACGTGCTTCGTCCACGTGACGATTTTGTGTCGCGTGACTTTTTCGGTCACCCACGTCACCATGCCGCGAAAATCGGCTTTGCTTGATGGAGACCCAATGCTGCTGCAAGAACCCCAGGAATCACCTTACGATTTACGTTTTCAATTATTGGGCTTTCCAGTCCGCGTGAGTTGGACGTTTTGGCTTGGCGCGATCATTTTTGGACACTCATTTGCTCAATTGGTGGATTTCCAAGCCAACGAACTTAGCCCCGGGATTGGGCCGCTGTTGGTGCTTTGGACGATCTGCTTGTTCGTCTCCATTTTGATTCATGAATTAGGGCACGCGCTGGCGTTTCGTCAGTTCGGCATTCAGTCGTCCATCGTGCTGTACCACTTTGGTGGTTTGGCAGTGCCGATCGCATCGTTCACACCTGGCCGATCGATCGGCCGTTTGTCGCCACAACAGGACTTGTGGGTCACGTTTGCCGGGCCACTTGCTCAGATCGTTTCAGCAGCGGTGGTGATTGCGATCGTGAAATTCTACGGCTATCGAGTGGACGCATTTGCGTACATGCCGGCGGGCTTGCACCAGACGCCTGGGATGCTCGATGGAGCCGCGATCGACAGTGTTGGATTGTACGCGTTGGTAACGTTCTACGTGTTTCCCAGCGTGCTGTGGGCACTGTTGAATTTAATGCCGGTGTGGCCGCTTGATGGCGGTCGCATCACGCGCTCGATCGTGTTGATACTCGGAGGCACGACCAGCGTGTCGTTGTGGATCAGCGTGGCCGCATCGGGCGCGTTAGCGGCCTACGCATTTAAGAGCGGACAAGCGATCATGGGCATGTTCTTTTTGATGTTTGCGATCACGAGTTTCCAATTAGTCCAACAAACGGGCACGTGGCGCTAACTTTTTTTTTCGATCACGTGCAAGTTATTGAACGTTGATTTGGCAACGTGTTAGGACTTCGCACAAGCGCTTGTAAACATCGATAAGTCGTTAGCAACATCGATCCAATAACGTCGATGCGCGTTGATTTTGCGCGAAAACGGCGTGTCAAAACTTGTTGGTGCGCTTCACTTTACGTCAACGGTGTTAAATTGGGTTCGCGCGCGTTACCCAACCGTCGCGCGGTTGTTTGTCGTCGATACGACCTGGTGAGAAAAGTGATTGAAGCAGTACGCAACGCAAGCGACACGAGCGCACGCGCAACGAGAAAATTTTTACTGCAAGCATTTTTTTTGCGAAAAGATGTTGCGGAATCCGAAGAAGGCCGTAAAGTTACGACCAGTTTTTAACGGTTGGAAGGATAAGCAAGGTCGGGTAACTGCACTGAGCATGTCTTTGACGCAAGTCAGCGACTGTCGGATGTGTCCGAAGCTTTGAGATTCAACCACTATCGACGACTGGTGAGCCGTGGCCGGTGGCTTCCGAAGCGTCCGCTTTGAAAGTCACGAGGACTCGCCATCGTATCCATCCTTCGCGGAGGAAAAACGTGGCTAAGAAGAAAGCTAAAAAGCGCGTAACTAAGAAACGTGCAACCAAGAAGAAGGCGACCAAGAAGAAGGCAAAGAAGAAGACTAAGAAGAAGGCCGCCAAGAAGAAGCCTGCTAAGAAGAAGGCAAAGAAGAAGGCTAAGAAGAAAGCCAAGAAGAAGCCTGCTAAGAAGAAGGCAAAGAAGAAGGCTAAGAAAAAAGCTACTAAGAAGAAGGCCAAGAAAAAGGCCGCCAAGAAGCGTCGCTAGTCTTCACGAAGGATTGATCCTCGCGATCGATCCATCGCAGTTCATTCAGCCGCTGCAGTGCCTGTGCACCGCAGCGGTTTTTTTGCGCGCTGTCTACCGACACAATCGTTTGCAGTTACCTAGAGCTATTTTAGTTTTCTCGTAGGCCAGGACCTGTCCTGGCAAGTCACTGCAGGAGAGGTCGTGACCTACAAGCAATCAAAAAAGCTCTGGTTCCCAGTCGTAGGCCAGGACCGGTCCTGGCAAGTCACGATAAGAGAGGTCGTGGTCGACAAGCGAATCCAAAACGCTGCAGTTGTCAGTGTCCCAATGTTGTCAGTATCCCAATGAGCGCCGCCGCGATCGGTCATTCGTGCTTTCGCGCTGAGCGAGCACTCGGCCAACGACTTTGCACTGGTCTGCACGTAACTGACCGGTTCTGCAGATTACAGCGTCGGTAAGCTGGCCTTGGGTGGCGCTGCGGCCGCCTTGGCTGCCAAGTTCCGCACCAATGATCGCGTGATCGCGTCCAATGGCGCGCGAGCTTTGTCGTCGGTATCGATCACGTCACCCAACCGGCCATCGTCGCCCGCTTGTCGCAATGTAATGTCGATTGGTAGTCCGCCCAGGTAGGGAACATTCAACTCTTCGGCTTTCGCCTGCGCCCCACCGCTGCCAAAAATGTCGTACGTCTTACCGCAATCGGGACATAAGAATCCGCTCATGTTTTCGACCATTCCCAACAGCGGAATGTTGACCTTGCGAAACATGCTGATCGCTTTGATCGCATCGAGCAGCGCTACTTCTTGCGGTGTGCACACGACCACCGAACCAGCCAGCGGCAGAGCTTGCGATAGCGTCAGCGCGATGTCGCCGGTTCCCGGAGGCATGTCGATGATCAAGTAATCCAGATCGCCCCAGTCGGTGTCGCTCAAGAATTGATTGATCGATCCATGCAACATCGGTCCGCGCCAGATCACGGCTTGATCGGGTTCAACCAGGAATCCCATCGACATGACCGGCATGTTGCCGCCGAGCAGAATCGGCTCGATTTTTTTGTTCTCCGAAATGGCTGGTCGACCGGACAGTCCCAGCAAGTGCGGAATGCTGGGACCGTAGACATCAGCGTCCATCAGACCGACCTTTGCACCGAGTCGACGCAACGTCAGTGCGATCGATGCCGCGATGGTGCTTTTTCCCACGCCGCCTTTACCGCTTCCCACCGCGATGACGCTTTTGGCACGCAATCCGATTTGGCCGATACGTGCCGGCGGTCGATCGTGGGGGACCACGTTAATGGTCACGTCGGACCCTGGACAGGCGGCCGCAATCTTGGATTGGAGCGTTTCCTTTACGTCGTCAACGATCGGCATCGAATGGGACGTCAGGCCCAGCGTGACGGTCACCGCCGAGCCGTCGACCGTGATATCTTTGATTTGGTCCATGGACCCGATCGGGCGGCCCGATTCAGGGTCGGGATGTTTGGAAATCGATTCACGGACGGCGTCGGCCGAGAGATTTGTCATAGTCGCACTACAAGCAAGAGTGTTTTGGAAACCGCTTAGAGTCTAGGAGTTAGACGGCTGGTGCGAAGTACAGGTGAAAGAGCTTTTCCAAGCGGGGGAGCTGTTCGACCTGGCAGATCGTGGTTGCGACGCCCAATTCAGTCAAAGCGATCACTGCAGCGTCCGAAAGCCCGTTGGAAATGGCTATCTGAAGCACACCGGGCGAAGAAATCGACACTTTGGCGATCTGGTCACACGCCGCAGACAGGTTGTCCGGGCTGATTTCCCACACAACCACGGCTCGTCGATGTCCGACCAGCAAGGCACCGACATCGTCTGCTGAGCCGGTCACGATGGACGCGGTCGAATCTGCCGGCATCAGCTGGTTGATAAAACGCCGAATCGCAAAAAGCCATCGTTGACCACTCTCACAGACGATCCAAAGAGGCGTCTGGCTTGCATCGGTGATAGCGCTGCCGATCGTGCCGCTGTCGTTCGTGTTGGCAGAGTAATTATTCACGTTTCATTGTCGTCGAGTTTGCGGAGCAAGCGAGCGCGGCTGATTCCTAAACGACGCGCCGCTTCGGCACGATTTCCGTCGGTCGCTTGCAATACATCTTGGATGATACGCATCTCATAACGACGAACCGCTTCGTCTAGCGAGATGTTGGTCAGTTTCGAAGCCGCAGCGGTCTCGCCTGGCCGATAAGAACGGATCGCCAACGGCAGATGTTCGACACCGATGGATTCGTGGGGTGCTGATCCAATCGCGTGTCGAATCGCCGCGTCCAATTCATCAAAGTTGCCGGGCCAAGGATAGAGCACAAGGGCATCCAGCGCCGCGCGACTGAAACGTTCAGCAACACCTTCGCCGGCCGCGTGTCGGGCGTCCAGCGCCGCGGACGCCAAGACGGGAATGTCGTCGACTCGTTGGGATAACGGATCGATGACGACGCTAAAGCTGCTTAGCACGTCGACCAAGTTGGGATGCAAGCCGATCGTCGTTTCCTCGTCCAACATCAAGTCGTCCGAATCGGTGGCAGGTTCAGACAATGGTTCACAAAGTCGTTTTGGCTGAGCGCTAGACAAGGCGATCAAACGTAGCCTTGGTGAAAACGTCGACAGCAGTTCCGACAATCGTTGCTGTGCTTCCAGCGGCGTTTCGTCCAACTCCGTGATCAACACCGTCGCTTTTGCCGCCGTCGATTCGGCCAATTGATTGATCGCCGGCATTAAAGTAGCGTCCAGCAATTCCGCATCCATTAGCGGACCGTCGACTTTGACCAGCGATTCGTCAGGAGCGGACGTTTGATGAATACGAGTGGCAATCGACAAAGCGCCGCAGCCGGGTGGTCCAAAAAAACCGATGTGGGTGCGTGTCGATGCGGCCACTTCCAGCCGACTTCGCATGCGGCGAGCGGCCGGTGAAACGCCAGCGGTTGCGATCGTAGCGATCGCAGTGTGACGATTTCGCCAAGCGGACAGGCGCTGCCGCAGTGCCACGGCGTCCTGGATTTCGATGTCGGCGATCTGATCGCGGTACTGACCGCCCACGGCAACGGTCAACGCGTCCGATGGTGTGCCCAAGCGAATGAATCGGACATCCATTGGCGTGATCTTGCGCCCGTCAATGGTCGGCGGTGTGATTCGCAACGACGCCGTGCC
>JABDKS010000381.1 GCA_013002105.1 Pirellulaceae bacterium
TGGGGTTCCACCTGCCTCGCTGACGCTCGTTGGTTCACCCCAGGCTATTGCCTGTCGCCGCTTCGCGGCTGTCGAATGTTGCAAGCACTACACGTAAACGATTGCGAACGCACACGATCAAAACCGGCGCGTCGTGCTGGCACTCAAGGTCAATACCTGGTTCCAGCACTGGGCCTCAGGTTCGGGAAATGACTCGTAATGAATCGGCCCTCCGAGCCTACTGTTACTGCAAGCAGGGCGGATATCGCGCGACAAAATCAGCAACGGTGAGTACAGCACGACCCAAAAAGACCCTTCGAGCCCTGGGCCAGGACCTGTCCTGGCAACGGCGTGCCAGGACGGGTCCTGGCCTACATGAACCCACATCAATGATCAAAATGCTCTATCTCCGGTCACTTCGGAGCCTTCTACACAGAACCGGTGTTAGCGCCCAAACGGCCTGTCCAACGTGCCGCTGTGCGGTTACGCGCCGATCAGGGCGAGCAGTTTTCCGCTACCGACGCGAAAAAACCAATCGATGATGGCCACCACTGCGATTGCCAGCAAAGTGATGACCATGACACGTTGAATCGTTAAATGGGGCACACGCCCGTATTTGGCGGACCAAGCGGAGGCGACAACAAACGGAATGCAGTACAGAGCGAGTAAAAAACCGCCGGGATTCGCACGGAGGCTGCTGGTCCATTGACCGCGGACAAAGTGAGCCCAGGAAGTCGTCATTCCGCAGGCGGGGCACCGAATTCCAACGATCACCCGCATGCTGCACGGCGGCAGCCCCAGTTGTTGGTGGGTTCCCAGACCGTCCTGGTTTGGTGACAGGCCGCTCGCGACGCCCAGTAAAACAAGCGGCCCGATGGCAAAGAACGCTGCGAGGGCGCGGAATGTTTTCGGAACGCATCGTGTTGGGGGTGTAACGCACCGCGCTGGGGGCGTAACGCACGGTGCTGGGGGCGTAACGCACGGTGCTGGGGGATCATGGTGCAGAGGTCGATCTGGATTCGCCAGCGAGCTGCCCATCGCCGAATCGCCCGTTGCGACTGCGTCAGCCTTGGCAACCGAGCTCATTTCGGTGATTGGCCGATTGGTCTGACCGTCATCGATAGGACCGGCCGCATCAGGCCGGGTCTGCATAGCGGCACCCTCAACCGGCCGGGTCTCGATCGGCCGGGTCTCAACCGGCCGGGTCTCGATCGGGCTGGCCTCGACAGGGTTGGCCGTGGTTGGATCAGGCGGATCGGATTCGCTCGGATCAGACAAAGAGTGGTTCTCTCGCACGCGGGCCGGCGGGCGGGGTTTGGCCGGTAAGTGGACTGGGGGGACCCTTTGGGACACTTGCCCAGGTTGCCGTCAGTCGGCCTGGTCGTGTTCTGGATTGTCGCATCGCAAAAGAATCCTAGGATTTGGAGCGAACAGCCGTTGACGTAAATTCCGACGGCCTCTAGATTTTTCTCCTCACGCGAGTGATGTCATTCGCGAAACAACGTGTATTGCAGAAAAGTCGCGGGTAATGTCCCGTGGTCGCTCTCGATATACAACCAAATTACCACAATCAATTCCAGGTTTGTAACAGTGTCAGCTGGGTCAAGCGAAGTCATTCGAATTCGTATGGAAGCGTACGATCACTCCGTATTGGACCAGAGCGCCCAGGAGATTGTGGACACGGTAAAGCGTACCCATAGCGAAGTGCATGGGCCAATTCCGTTGCCAACGCGGATCGAGCGTTACACGGTCTTGTCCAGCCCTTTTGTGAATAAGAAAGCGCGGCAGCAGTACGAGATTCGTACGCACAAGCGTTTGATTGATATTGTCCAGGCCACGGCCAAGACGATCGAAGCGCTCAATAAATTGAGCCTTCCAGCAGGTGTCGACATCAAGATTAAGGCGTCCGCACGATAGTCCTTGTCTCAAGGGCTGGTTGGAATGATTGTCTCGCCAGAAACAGCACTGTCATCTTTTGGCGGTTTGGTTCGTTCTCGATTTCTTTTGATCGAGTGCCGAGCGTTGTCTGGATCGAAATGAATTACGAACCGTGTGGCGTTGTCTCCCAAGGCGATTGTCGCACGAAACAAATTGACGATTAACTACTGGTTTCCGAATGAACGGAGGTCAGGGCGATACTTCAGGTGCCAATGAGCGTTTGAAAATCGTCTTGGCGACCTTGAAATTCATAACGAACGACGGGCGCTCTCGCAGACCGCGGGGCGAAAGAGATATGTCACCATCAATCCTAGGCCGCAAAGTCGGGATGACTCAGATTTACTTGGACGACGGGAGTGTGGTTCCTGTCACAGTGGTCCAGGCTGGTCCGTGTCATGTGCTGCAGGTTCGCAGTGTCGAACGCGATGGTTATCAAGCCGTTCAGTTGGGTTTCGAGGATAAGCCACGCCGCTTGGCCGCTCGCAGCGAGCGAGGTCATGTTGCCAAGTTGGAAAGCAAGCGGGCCAAGAAGAAGGCCGCCGACAAGGTCGAATTGGTGCCCAAGGCTGATTGCGAGCCGCAGCGATTCATTCGCGAGTTCCGCGGCGAGACGGATCTTGAAGTGGGCGCGACAGTGACGGTCGATCAGTTTGCCGAGATCAAAAAGGTGGATGTGACCGGCACGAGCAAGGGTCGCGGTTTTGCCGGCGTCATGAAGCGGCACAACTTTCATGGCCAACGTGCTTCGCACGGTGTCAAGAAAGTGCACCGTCACGCCGGCGGTACTGGTTGCAGTGCTTCGCCAAGCCGTCTGTTTAAAGGTCGCCGAATGGGCGGTCAGTACGGCAACACCAAAACAACGGCTCGGAATCTGGAAGTCGTGCGGGTCGACGCGGAAAACAACCTGCTGCTGATTCGCGGTGCGGTTCCCGGGCCAAATGGCGGTTTTGTTTCTATCCGTCAGACGAACAAGGTTTAAGAAAACAATCATGGCCAGTTTGACTGTATACGACGAATCCGGCAAAGAAGTCGGTAAGTACGAAATCGATACCGAGCAGATCGCCAATCGTGTCAACAAACAGTTGATGCATGATGCGGTCGTGATGTATCAGGCCAATTTGCGTCAGGGTTCGCATAATACGCGAACGCGTGGCCAAGTCAGCGGCACGAACAAAAAGCTCTACCGTCAGAAAGGTACTGGTAACGCACGTGCCGGTAGCAAGCGAACCAATGTTCGCCGCGGGGGTGGTGTCGCACGGACGGTCAAGCCGCGTGACTACAGCTATCGCTTGCCAAAGAAGGCTGTTCGATTGGCGACGCGGATGGCGATTCGGTCCAAGATCGACGACGGCGAAGTCGTGGTGATCGACAAGTTGGCGTTTGATGCACCCAAGACCAGCAAGATGGCGTCGGTGCTGAAATCGCTTGGCTTGGCTGATACGACCACCTTGGTCGCGACAGCAGACCAGGACAACGATGTATTTAAGAGCGGTCGGAATCTTGTCGGTGTCGACGTTCAGCCGGTTCGCGATTTGAATGCCCTGTCGGTACTCAAGCCAAAGCGAATGTTGGTGACCAAAGATGCCTTGGACAAGATCAAGGACGGCACGTTCAGTGGAATAACCGCATCGAGCGATTCAAGCGGAGAAGCGAAATGACACAGATTCAACCGCCTGCACCCAAAGAGGGTGGCATCAAACTGGAGCCGCATCAGGTGTTGTTGCGTCCGCTGGTCACCGAAAAGGGTGTTCATCGTGCGACCCGGCACAATCAGTATGCTTTCGAGGTTCATCGCGACGCGACCAAGACCGATGTCCGCGAGGCCGTCGAGGCTTTGTTTGACGTGAAGGTCGCTAAAGTGCGGACTCAGAATCGCAAAGGCAAGCTGCGTCGATACAAATTCCGCTATGGGCGAACGGCTGATTGGAAACGAGCGATCGTTCAGTTGCAGCCAGACCACAAGATTGACTTCTTTTAATGGTCGTGATGCCAGCTGTGAGTTGGCGAAAAGCAAAACAAAAAGCAAACCCCTGCAAACAACGTTATTGAATAAACTGCCATGGGCATTCGAATCTACAAGCCGACCAGCGCCGGACGCCGAAATGCGTCGGTCAGCGATTTCGCTGAACTGACCAAGGGCTACACGCCTGAGAAGTCGCTGCTGCGTCCGAAACGAAAAACCGGTGGTCGCAACAATCAAGGCAAGATTACCTCTCGCCATCGAGGCGGTGGTCACAAGCAAAAATACCGCATCATTGACTTCCGTCGTGTCAAAGACGGCGTGCCTGCCATTGTTGATTCGATTCAATACGATCCCAATCGATCGGCCCGAATCGCATTGCTGAAGTACGCCGATGGTGACAAGCGTTACGTGATTGCCCCAAGCGGATTGGTTGCTGGCGACAGCGTCATGAATGGCCCCGATGCCGCACCGACGCTTGGCAATTGTTTGCCGTTGAAAAACATTCCGCTGGGGACTCAAGTTTCCTGTGTCGAAATGCGAATCGGTGGCGGTGCCAGTATGTGTCGCTCGGCGGGGACCTACGCGACGTTGATGGCACGCGAAGCAGATTGGGCTCAGTTGTCTTTGCCAAGTGGTGAAGTTCGACGGGTTCCCAGCGTTTGTCGTGCAACGATCGGTGCAGTCGGCAACAGTGATCATATGAACGTCCGACTTGGCAAGGCGGGCCGCGCCCGTTGGCTCGGTCGTCGGCCTCACGTTCGCGGTACAGCCATGAACCCGATCGATCACCCGCACGGTGGTGGTGAAGGTCGAACCAAGGGTGGTCGTCACCCGGTCAGCCCACAAGGCAAGAGTGCCAAGGGTGGCCGAACGCGTCAGAAACGTAAACCAAGTAACAGCTCGATTGTTCGACGTCGCAAAAGCAAGCGATACGGCCAGTTGAAACTGCACAAGTAATAGCCAACACAAGTAACCAACGCGAACTGATTTAACTTATGAGTCGCAGCGCCAAAAAAGGACCGTACGTCGATCCGAAACTGTTTTTCAAAGTGCAAAAGCAGGCGGACGAAGGCGGTCACCAGCCGATCAAGACGTGGGCTCGTGCCTGCACGATCGTTCCTGAATTCATTAACGTCACGTTTATGGTTCACGATGGTCGTAAGCATGTGCCCGTGAAGGTGACCGAAGACATGGTCGGTCACAAGTTGGGCGAATTTGCCCCGACACGAACGTTCAAAGGACACGGCGGCAAGGGCGGCAAGAAATAGTCGGTTCGATGAACCGATCAAAGCTGCGAGCAACGAATCCGCGAGACAAATACGATGGCACGATTTAACGCATTTCATAAAAACGCACGCATGAGCGCCCAAAAGGTGCGACTGGTGGCGGACTTGGTTCGCGGTATGTACGCCGACGAGGCGCTCGATACGCTGAAATACCAACCGCAACGAGGCGCACGGATGTTGGAAAAGGTGATCCGGAGTGCTGTCGGAAACGCACAGGATCCTGATCAGAACAGCGGCCGAAGTCACCGGATCGAAGAACTGGTGGTGACCGAAGTTCGCATCGACGGTGGACCGATGTTCAAACGGATT
>JABDKS010000125.1 GCA_013002105.1 Pirellulaceae bacterium
ATCGCGTAGTCGGTGTTTCCACCAGTAAATTGGGGATTGCTGAATGTGAACGGCAGCGGACGAAACGTGGCCCGTCGATAGGCCTCCAAAACTTGACGGAGCGATTGATTATTACTCGTTTGCTCCCAATCGACCAAATTGACCAGATAATTGATCACCGAGGGTCGGTGGAAGGACGGGATGACTCGATCGACAAACCCACCGGCGCCGTCGGAGACACGAACGCGGCCGGACAAGAACCAGTTGTTGTAGTCGGGAGCATCGTAATTTTCGTCGAAGTCACCGTTGTAACCGGCGACGGTCACACCACTGCGGACAATCGAATCGGGTGACTTGTTGATCGTCGCGCTACCGTCCCAAATATTGGGAAAGAACACGTTGGGCACCGCTTTGCCCTCGACAGTAAAATCTTTGTCCCAAGTTTGCGTGGAACCGGAGAACCCAACGCCAAAACCAGCGGCATTCAATGGTGCTGGATTGATGTGGATCTCGTACGGAACATCATCCGTGCTTACGGTACCATCGTTGTAGGGATAACCGGCTTCGGCCAGGTTGCCAACGATCGAATTGCCGGGCCCTTCGGATTGATCATCATTGATCGTCGGGGCACCCCATTCGTTCGGCGCGTTGGGATTGCCATCGGGTGCATAGAACAGCACGCCAACGTCGTGTGGATTGCCGCTACTGATCAGTGAACTGATCTGTACACGCACGCCGTTGCCAAGCGTGACGAAATGACCTGGGTCCAGTTCGATGTAGAACGAATCAGTATTTTGATAACCAGGCGTGCTGGCTTGACGAGCGCCGATCGATCGCAACACACGGAAGGATTGATTTTCCAGGGGGCCCTCCAGGAATGTGATCGTCCGGCCCGAGTAGTAGTCATCCAGCCGACTTGCCAAAGGTCGCGTTGGACCCGCCGGAGTAGTGGATGCACCGGTGAAGTGATGTGCGAAGTCAATTGGAAGCCGTACAAACCCACCACCGAGGTGAACGGGTCGACGCGATGGCATGAACGATCCGCCGCCGTTATTCAAACTGAGCGGTGGCATGACACGTACCGTCAAACTTCCCTTGCGACCGAAGTAGTCGCTCAAGAGGTCTTCGCCAAACATCGGATCGGTTGGGTCGTTGGTGCCGCGAACCAGTTTCAACATCGCGTCATCGAACAAACCATTCACATCGGGCGCGCGAAATTCCGCGCGGGCCAACGAGTCGGCCGTCCGCCGCGCACTACTGCTGAATGCGACGTAGGTCACGACCAACAGACTCAGGAACGCGAGCATGGCCAACACGACCAGCAAAATGATGCCCGATCGGCGTTGTGGTGCAGCAGCGCGGCGTTGTGATGCAGCAGCGTAGCGATGTGATGCCGCAGCTTGGCGAGGCCGCTGAGGCGAAACGATTCGTTGCGATGTCATTGTTTTGTAAACCGACAAAAGGGATGCGTGGGAAACGGAACCGCGTTGTGATGCGAACCCCATTTCAAAACGCTGAGCGTCCATGGCGGAGATAAGCACGAGCGAGTAATTCGCACCGTGTGGGGGCACCGGAAAATCCGGCACCGCGTTGTTGTTTTGTTACTCGATTAAAATCACGTGTTCGCTGACCGCGACCACATCGGTCAGGATCGTCGCATAGGTGTTGTCAATCACGGCCGCTGCGGTCGTATCCACGTTGCCCGGTGTTGGGAACCCAAAGGACCAATCCGGTCCGTCCAGAAACAACTTGTGCTGCCAGACGGCGCGCGTCCCACCATGCACGGGATCGGTGAACGTCCCCTCCTGGGCTTCCAAGGTGACCGAGACGATTCGATACCAACGATGAAAGTCATTGCCGGCGACCGTTCGTCGCGACAACATGATCCAGTCATTGGTCGAAATGTTTGACGGTGTGTTGGCCGCTCCGACGAGGTGAATCGTGCCACCGGCGCCGCCGGAGAATCCGGTTGCGTAGGTCACATAGGCCAATCGTTCGTCCAATGCGTTCTTGCCGGGTTCGTCAGCGACCGGTGTCGCTCCGCCGCCATCGACGGCGGGATAGGTAACGAATCCGCGATCGCGATTTCGCAAAATCACCACCGATACATTGGCAAAATTCGTACCGGGCAACCGGTTCACCGTGGCGATCCACGACAAACTGCCGTCGGTCAACTGCTTGCCAAAATCGGAGCCTCCGAAGACAGCTTTTTGACCCTGCAACGTCACGTTCAGTGTTCGGTCTTTGGTTTCGGTCGTGGCCACACCATCGCGGTCATCGACCGTCGACTCCGATTCGCGCCCAGCCTGCATCGTCAGCGGCACGCCGCGACGAGCCAGTCCGACACGGATCATCCGAGCGCCAAAGTCGCCATCGCTGGCCGAACTCGTGTTGTTGGTTCCAAATGCCGTTGGCGTCCACCAACGTGTGTCGGCGGGACCTCCCATCGGTGTATTGCCTTCGGAGAGCGAAGGATCCACCAATGGATTCTGTTCGGCCCGATAGTAAGGAAACAACGTTCGACGGTATCCATTTCCGGTCGCGGGGTCATACAGCCGAAAATATCCCCCCGACGCTTCGTCAATTTGTGATTCGGGTGCCGAGACGAACAAAGGATCGATGCACCAAGCGTCGGTAAAATCCAGCACGTTGGTGACCGTCCCGTTGGGATCAATGTCATGAAAACTGCCGGGCGCGGCGATATTGTCAAAACGCACCGTCCATGCCGACGGCTTTAACAAGTCACGCGCCTTGAGTTCATCGAAGACACTGTGTGCCAACGCGGCGCCGTCGTTCAGGTTGATCGCATCTTGAGTTCGGCGACCGGCGATCGGCAGCACGGAAATCAATCCGACCAAGCCGATCAGCGCGACGCTCATGGCAAACATCACCTCAATCAAGGTGACCGCCGAGCGATTGTGTTTTTGCTCAGCCATTAGTACTTACTCAACTTATCGGATTGAAAGGCGAGGGCCCGCGATTGCAGAACCGCGCTGGACAACGCCCCTAAACCGCCGCCAGCGAGTGTCGATGCGTCAACCGATGCCGACGGCGACGCTTGGATGCGTCCGGTAAACGGATTGATCACGATCCACGACGATTCCAAGTTCATGATGTTTGCCGGCGGCTTGTTGGTCGTGTCGTACAACGAATCGGGACGGATCCCATCCAACCGGCCGAGACACAGATAGATATTGCTGGGTGGATGCTCCACCGAATTGACGACCGCTCCGGCAACGTTCACGCCGTAGTTCATGTAGGCAACGCTGCCATCGGGTGCAAACACAATTGCGACGCCGCCGCAGTTCACGTCGGTCGTTGGTGTCGCGCCCGGCGCGATCACGAACTGCGATAACTGCACACCAGCCGGTCCGATCCCCGAGTAGTTCAAATCAATCGCCATGCCCTTGAGCAACGTCAGCCCGCCGACCATCGAAACGTTTGGCTTGCGGTGAATCTTGAAGCGTACGGCTGTCGAACTGGATCGCTGTTGAATCGAACCGGGGAACGCCACCGTGGGCAACGTTGTCGATGCCGCACTGCTTTGGCTGTCAAACAATCGCTCGCGCGGATCAAAAATCACTTTCGTGCCATCGCCCATGCCCATACTGTCAGCAGCAGCGACCGCCAGCATCCGGATCATGACGACCGATCGACCACCTTGGAGTTCCAAACGATCAAATACGCCGATGGGCTGATTCGCGCCCGCACCATTGACCGCACTGAGATACAGCAGGGGACAATCCGCGGCGGTAAAAAATGCAGCGTTGGTCGGCCCGGTTGCGGTCAAGGTGGCAACTTGTGCATTGCCGGTATTGGCGGGCGGATCATGGAACAAAACCGCACGCGCCGCGGCCGATTCGCCGGCATACGGGGGCACCGAATTGCTCATTCGCATTTGCAGCGATGTAGAACGCAAAAAATCATTCGTCGTACCAAGCCGATCAAACAACACACCGACTTCTGATTTGGTCGCGATCGCACGACTGCGTGCTTCACGCAAAATCGTGACAACTTGACGGGCCTGGTGCGCACTGCGCCCGTCCTTGAGCAGATTCCGCACGGTCGGCAACGAAATGGCCGCCAGTAGCAACACGATGAACACCACGATCATCAATTCGATCAACGTGAAAGCACGTCGTGACGAATGAAGTTTCCGTTGTTTCGGAAAAAGCGACATGACGAATCCGGTCGCACTTCGGCATCGACGCAGATCTTGCCTACCGAAATTCAACCTCCTTCGGGCACTTTTATCTACACATTTTTTACCTCCCCTTTGGGGAGGTCGGACGCGGTCGCGGCCGGGTGGGGTTTTCGGTTGAAAACGATTGTTGTTTCCATGGGCTACTCCAATGGACCCCTCCCCGGAAACTCGCAAACTCGTTCCCGACCCTCCCAAAGGAGGGTGAAGAAGATGTGTTGACACCGATACCGGGCGAGAGGGTTGGCACCTCCGTGCCGGATCGGGCGATTGCCACTCTCCCGGTCCGCTAGGGCATTGCCTGCAGCGACGTGTAATCAAGCTCATATCGACACCTCCAGTTCATAATTGGTGATGTTGTCGGCTCTCTGTTCGTCACCGTCACCGTCCTGGTCGTTGTAAGCGCCCAATCGCCCGCCGCTGGTGTTTTGTCGGTGGTACGGATCGGGATAGTAGTAGGGCGACGAGTGTCCAGCCGCGTCGCCACCCATCACGGTGTCGGGCCATGTCATTTGCGAATAGCGAATGTCATCTGATCCGTCCGCCGCGGTCCCGTAGCCAAAACGCAAATCGAATATTCCATCGCTGCCGGCCGAAACGATCAGCGGACGCAATGAAAAGGGAGCTTGCCGAGTGGCACCGGTTGCCACGGCCGGCGCGTTGGATGCGACAAAGCCAAAATCAACTTTGAAAGGATCCAGTTC
The DNA here is from genome assembly GCA_013002105.1 of Pirellulaceae bacterium. The sequence goes on from JABDKS010000125.1 coordinate 4,885, forward strand.
GTCGTCGGTCACCGGGATACCCAGGTTGTCCACATAGTCCACCGGCCATCGAATAAAAC
>JABDKS010000170.1 GCA_013002105.1 Pirellulaceae bacterium
ATCCACGCCCCTGACGGTATTGTTGCTCGCCAGCACGAGCCCATCCCCGATGCTACTTGTCAGCGTGGGACGCGATCCGGGTGCCACCACCGTCGTATCGCCAACAATGAGACCAGCACCTTCGCCAATCAGTATCTGGTCGTCTTCCAATTCAAACTGTTGGTCGTAGTCGGCATTACCACCAAACACGAAAATCGTATCACCGGGGCCATCCGCGTCGCCTCGACCGCCGCCACCATTGAGAGGCAACAACGAATTGAATGGACTAACAAGCGATCCATCTCCGTTGGACGGCAACGTGTTATCCACAAACCAAATTGTCGCCGTCACATCAAACGTGATCAGACCTTCTGTGAGACTGCTAAGCCCATCCGCATCGGCAATGGTGTAGGTGAACGTTTCTGATCCGCCAAATTCCAACGCTGGTTCATAGACAAAACTTCCGTCTTGCTGAACCGTCACTGAGCTCCCTGTCGCGGCACCGATCCGCGTCACGCTACCGACGACAACCGATAAATCGTCGCGATCGCCGTCAACATCAACGTCATTTGCCAATAGCCCGCTCACAGCATCCACACTTAGCGTTGTATTAGGAGCAACGCGGTAACTGTCGTCCAACGCAAACGGCGATACTCTGATCGAATTTGGTACGAGCGTCGTATTCGGGTCGAGTATATCTGCGAACGTGACGCCCAAAGCGTCTGCTACGCCATCATTGGTGATCGTCGCGACGTACCGCAAGGTATCACCAGGATCAACTTGGCCATTGGGGTCGGCAAACAACTGATCATCCAGCGTGGCGCGTACCAAGGGTGCCGAGTTGAAAACGTTGACGCGTGCGAAGTTTGAATGCTGAATCGATTCGAATCCGAGGACCTGAATGACTCGGCCGTCATTCGTGGCGGGCAAGCCACCAGCATCGACGTTTAGGACATCCAAGCCGCCAACTCCGCCATTAATGATCAATGGCGTCAGCAGATCTCCATCGAGTGAAAACGTGTCGTCGAAGGCACTACCAATGAAGTGCGTGAATCCCGTCGCCTGTACACGATTTGCGTCAACGTCGACAACCTGAAACTCTGTATCGCGAGGATCAAAGTCGATACCCAAGGTGGCGTCTTCGAAGGTCAAAATGTCTTCACCAGCACCGATGTAGATATTGTCGCTTCCAGGAACGCCGTTGACCGTGCCACCAAAGGGATCCGGCCCGCCCGTGTCGACAAGATCGTCTCCGCTGGAGTCGAACAACATGTCAAAGTCATCGCCGCCGAATACACGATCAGCCCCGTCGCCGCCATCCATCGTGTCGCCACCCGCTTCGCCAAACAATACGTCCTTTCCGGGACCACCGATCAGTAAGTCGCCAAACGCACTGCCGGTCACAGTGTCGTCCCCGCCGTGTGCTCGAACGCGAATACTCGTCACGTCGTCGGGTGGGAATAACGGTTGCTCGACGGGAAACCCCTCGGTCGAGAACGAAAAATTAACAATTCCATCGACAGTTGTCCCCGTAATCGTGTCGTTCAATGGCGTTCCATGTACAAAGATCGGCGCGTCTGGTGGGTGGTAATAGCCAGAAAAGATAGCTGTGTCCGCGACTGGCATCGGCGCGTCGTCCACGTCCTCGATGTCGGCGGTCGCCAGCAAGAAGTAGTCGATAGGTTTTTCGTCGCCCGGTTCCTCCGCACCTGCACCGGGCAACGGAATCTCGCCTGGGCCGCCACCGATGCGGAATGTCAGATCATGTACGCCCACCGACAAGTCATCGGGATCGGAAATTTCGATCGTCGCCAACACGATATCGCTACTTTCCGGATCGAACACCTCGTCCGACGAACGAACGATGTCGATCGAAAAACCTGCGTCCACCGGCGTATTCAGGATTTCGTATCGCAGATTCAAATTGGTCGATCCGCTGGCCGAAAACCGTTGCATGTCGATGAAAGATGGCAACGTAAAGACATACACGTCGCGTGAGCTATTGTCGTCGATGGTATCTGAATCAAGATCCGAATCGCTAATGAACGCAACACGACTTCCGTCGCGTGAAATCGAGATCGATTGCTGGCCGAGTGTCTCCGTCGTGCTTCCCAAGAGGGGGTCATCGCCCGGGCCGGGACTAGCCAAATACGTCACTTCCGAAAGCAGATCGCGAACGAAATAATTCAAGCCCGACGTTGGTTCTTCCAAGAGATCGCCCGCAGTGCTTGCGAAAGCAATGTATCGACCGTTACCGCTGATAGCTGCTCTTACTGAGCCTGCGCCCGGGGCCGACGCGCCTGCCGCTCCCGCTGCCGTTCCTGCAAAGTTGACACTGACAAGCGTGGTCTCGGTCGCACCGGGCACATCCACTTCGTCAAAAACGCCATCCATGTCAGCATCGCGGTCAAACGCAAAGATGTCGGGTGTACCGATGGTGTCGCCCAGTGCAGGGTCGACAAGATTCGTTGCCAAGCTGGAATAGGTGACGATCCGACCATCATCGCTAATCGAAAGCGCGTATTGGCGGGCATCAGGTCCGCCACCGGAAGCGGACGGTGCGTTCCCATCGGCAATGTCGTCGAGCGGGTCGAAGTTGCGACTGACCAAGGTCAGCAGGCCCGTCCCTAAGTCATACACGTAGACGTTATTAATTCCACTGAGACCTGCGACAAGGTTTGCCGATGGCGTGATGAATGCGACATGTCGGCCGTCACGACTGATGACAGACTCGCGCGACACCATATCACCACCCTCGTCGTCGCGGTTATCACTGATGCGATCTAGCTTTTCAGCGCGGACAAAGATTTGACGTGCAAAAGGGGCATCCGTCGTTTCTACGATGTCGTTGAATCGACTTTGGAAAGCAATCACACTGCCATCACCACTGACGGCAAACAACTCCGCTTCGCCTTCACCAAAGAACCCGACACCTGTCGCGTCGCCGTCCACGTTCAGTGTCAGCACTTCACGTTTCAATCCTTCGGTGGTCACAACAAATATGTCTTCACCAATTCCATTCGGATCCGTCGCGATGGCCGGATCGACTAGATTTGTCGCAGCGCTACTGAACACCACGGTCGATCCGTCGCCGCTGATCGATGGTCGGAAATCGGATGAAAAGTCGGCCAATTCCGGACTGCCATCGTCGGCAAAGCCTAGACTCAGCAAGAAAGTTCCCGTAGCCGCAGAACCGGGCTCATCAAACACCCCATTTTCATCTCGATCACGATCGCGCAGGTAGACGTCCGCAAACCCATTGTCAACCGTGGTGGCACCAGCGATGTTTGTGGCCAAACTGATGAAGACCACGAAACGACCGTCGTCGCTAATGTCTGCTTTGAACGAAGCGGCGTCACCACTGATGCCTTCACGCGTC